>NZ_RZSG01000628.1:0-3570 GCF_003997725.1 Mesorhizobium sp. M4A.F.Ca.ET.050.02.1.1 | reverse complement strand
GCAAATTCTGTACGAGCTATTGTGGCTGCATGCTGGGTACGCTGCAGGGCGAAGGGATACTGGACAGGCTCTACAAGGGCGACCAGACACCGGGGTTCAAGGCGCATCTCGCCGAGCTCGCCGGCGCTTGCACGGCGAGCACCGACAGCGCGATGGAGGGAGGACAGCAATGACCGACAGTCAGCCGAAACCCGGGCTCATCCCGTGGCCGCCGCTGATCTACGTCATCGCCATCGCCGCCAGCGTCGTGCTCGGCCTCTTCTTTCCGCTGCCGTGGATCGGCGATCTCCTCGGCGACCTCCTGTTTGCCGCCGGCTGGGTGGCGCTGTTCTTTGTCGCCGCGCTCTGGTTCACGGCGATCCGGGTCATGCTGCGAGCGAAGACGACGTTCAATCCGAACGCGGTGCCGGACCATCTCGTCACATCGGGCCCGTTCTCGATCACCCGCAATCCGATGTATCTTGCCAACACGCTGCTGTTGATCGGCGTCGCCTTCATCACCGGGATCGCCTGGTTCCTGCTGTTCGCCTTCGTCGCCGCGTTCGCCACGCAGAAGCTGGCGGTCGAAAAGGAGGAGAAGGTGCTGGCGGCTAAATTCGGCAAGAAATACCGCGACTACGCCAAGCGGGTGCGGCGCTGGATTTGAGCCGGAGGTACCCCACTGAGTTCAGGTGTTTACGCCGAGCTCCACCAGACGCTCGACGCAGGATTCTTCCGCCTGGTCGAGCTCGGCCAGCGTTTCTTCCAGGTCGCGCCGCTTCTGCCTGAGATCCTCGCGCTTTTCCTCAATGCGCTTGATCATCAGCTTGAGCTGGCCGACCTCGCCGGGCGGCTCCTTGTACATCTGGATGATTTCGCGGATCTCGTTGATCGAGAAGCCGAGCCTTTTTCCCCGCATGATCTGGCGGATCAGATGCCGGTCGGACGGGCGGAACAGCCTCGTGCGGCCGCGCCGCACCGGCTGCACCAGGCCCTCGTCCTCGTAGAAGCGCAGCGTGCGCGTCGACACGTCGAATTCGCGGGTCAGTTCGGTGATCGTGTAGTATTCCCGCATTGTTGCTCCCGATGCCGGTACTGGGCGCCGTCCGGTGGCGTCGCCCTCGCCTCCGTTCCATGAGCGGAATCGAATGGAAGCCGGCCGAACCTCGCACGGCATTTACGTAAAAGTCAATTGCGCCTTCAGGGTACGGCGAACCACCAGGTGGCCAAGCCCAGAAAGGCGAAGAAGCCAACGCAGTCGGTGACCGTGGTGACGAAGACGGCCGACGCCACCGCCGGATCGATCTTGAAGCGGTCGAGCAGCAGCGGGATCAGGATGCCGGCCAGCGCCGCCGCGAACATGTTGATGATCATCGCCGCCGCAATGATGCCGCCCAGATTGGGGTCGCGAAACCATGCCGCCGCGACGATGCCGATCAGCACCGCGAACACGATGCCGTTGATGAGGCCGACGCCGACTTCGCGGCGAATAATGCGGGCGGCGTTGTAGATGTCGATATCCTTCGTCGCCAGCGCGCGCACGGTGACGGTCATCGTTTGCGAGCCGGCATTGCCGCCCATGCCGGCCACGATCGGCATGAGCACGGCCAGCGCAACGATATGCTCGATCGTCTGGTCGAACAGGCCGATTACCGAGGCCGCGAGGAAGGCCGTCAGAAGGTTGACCAGCAGCCACGGCACGCGCGAGCGCGAGGTCGCGAGCACCGTGTCGGACAGTTCCTCGTCGCCGACGCCGCCCATGCGCAGAAGGTCCTCCTCGGCCTCCTGCTGGATGACGTCGACGACGTCGTCGATGGTGAGCACGCCGACCAGCCGCTCGTTCTCATCGACCACCGCGGCAGACAACAGGTCGTATTGCTCGAATTCCCGCGCCGCCTCTTCCTGGTCCATGGTGGCGGGGATGGCATGCCTCGTCTCATGCATGACGTCCTCGACCTTCACCGCCCGCTTGGTGCGCAAGATCTGGTCCAGGTCGATGGCGCCGACGAGCTTGAAGCTCGGATCGATGACGAATATCTGGCTGAAGCGGTCGGGAAGGTTGTTGTCCTCGCGCATGTAGTCGATGGTCTGGCCGATAGTCCAGAACGGCGGCACGGCGACGAATTCCGTCTGCATGCGCCGACCGGCCGACTCCTCCGGATAGTCGAGCGAGCGCCTGAGCCTGATGCGCTCGGTGAACGGCAGTTGCGACAGGATCTCGTCCTGGTCCTCCTGGTCGAGGTCCTCCAGAATGTAGACCGCGTCGTCGGAATCGAGCTCCTGCACCGCCTGCGCGATTTGCTCGTTCGGCAGATTGTCGACGATGTCGAGGCGGATCGCCTCGTCGACCTCGGTCAGCGCGGAGAAGTCGAAGTCGGAACCGAGCAGTTCGACCAGCGCGCGGCGCTGCTCCGGATGCAGCGCCTCGAGCAGGTCGCCAAGCTCCGACTGGTGCAGGTCGCCGACGTCACGCTTGAGGGTCAGCGTGTCGCGGTCGGCGATGGCCGCGCCGACATGGGCCAGGAAGGACGACAGGACGGCGCCGTCCTCGCCATAGATGTCGGCGTGGGCCTCCTCATGCGGCCTGGCGTCGGTCGTCTGATTGTCCTGGGCTTCCACCAGCGCCTCCCGCCGTCAGGATTCCGGAAAAGCTAGAGTTCAGGTCTAGAGCATCGAACCCAAAGGGGAAACCGCATTTGGGAAATCCGACGCGCGAAAGAATGATGGTTCGGCAGCACGATTCGATTTGCGAACCTATCGCTCTAACGCCCGGGTATATCAAACGAAATACGCTCTTTCCCGCCCGATCAATTCCGTTGGTAGGAGACATCGTCCGGTAACCACCGAAAAAGCCGATTCCACCAAAAGAGGATGCCGGTCCGGCTTCAGGCGACGCGACAGCGCATGTCGCTGGGGAAAGAGCACGCCCGCGCGGTTGCGGCAGAATTGTCAGAATGCAGGACCACGATCGGGCTCGCCCCGGCCGCAAAGAGAAAAACCGGAAACCCTTGACGACGAAGCCGGAGAGAGGAAACGGGTCAATTGAGGAGCGACGCGTTCGCGTGATCGTCGCCGAACGCAATCCGCTCGTCGTCTCGGCCCTTCGTGAAATGCTGGAATGCGACGGCCGCTTCGAACTCGTGGCTTCGGTGCAGAGCGGCAAGCAATTCCTGGACTTGGCTGCGGAACCTGAATTCGACGTCGCCGTCATCGGCTGGAAGCTCTCCGACATGGACGGTGCCGACATCCTGGCCGAAGTCCAGAGCCGCAAGCTCGACGTGCGCATCACCGTCTTTTCCAACGACCATGACATCGGCATCCTCAAGCAGTGCGTGCGGCTCGGCGCCCAGGGCTATTGCTTCCAGTTCGATGATCCGCCGATCATCTTCGAGACCATCCTGGCGGTGGCGCATGGCCGCATCTGCATCCCTTACATCGACATCAACAAGGTCAATGACACGCCGTTGGCCCAGCTCACCGTGCGCGAGCGTGAGCTCCTGGCGGTGCTTTCTGACGGATGGACCAATCTGCAGATCGCAACGCGAACCGGGATTTCCGAGAATACGGTGAAGTATCACCTCAAGAATCTCT
>NZ_RZSG01000627.1:0-3581 GCF_003997725.1 Mesorhizobium sp. M4A.F.Ca.ET.050.02.1.1 | reverse complement strand
GTGCCGGCCATCTGCATGTCATGGGCTCGACCCTGTCGGTAGCGGGGCTGAAGGAGATCGTCGCCTATGCGGTGAAGGCGGTGCGGGCGCGCGGCGGCTCGACCTCCTTCGACCCGAATGTGCGCAAGGAGCTGATCGACGGCGCCGACGGCGCGCTGCTTTCCGCCCTTGTCGACGACGCCGATCTTCTGCTGCCTTCCGGCGACGAGCTGCTTGCCGCGGCCGGCGTCAACGACGAGAAAGAGGCTGTGGCGGCGCTGATCGCCAGAGGCGTCGGCGAGATCGTGCTGAAGCGCGGCGCCGCCGGCTCAACCCGTTTCGGCGCCGACGGCAGCCGGATCGACTGCGCCGGCTTCCTGGTCGAGGAAGTCGACCCGACCGGGGCCGGCGACTGTTTCGGCGCCACCTACCTCACCTGCCGGCGCAAGGGGATGGAGCCGGCCAAGGCGCTGTTCTATGCCAATGCCGCGGGCGCCCGCAACGTGACGCGGCGCGGGCCGATGGAAGGCCTTGCCGGTCTCGACGTGCTTGACGACTTCATCGCCGGGACGGCGCGAGCGACATGATGACCAATCCGCTGACAGGCCTCGCCACAGCGCGCAGAAACGGGTCGCCCTATGGCATCACCTCGATCTGCTCGGCGCATCCGCTGGTGATCCAGGCGGCGATCCGGCGCGCCGTCGCCGACCCGGATTTGATGCTGCTGATCGAGGCGACCTGCAACCAGGTCAACCAGTTCGGCGGCTATACCGGGATGACGCCCGACCTGTTCGTCGCCTTCGTCAAGGAGATCGCCAGCCGCGAGGGGCTCCAGCCCTCGCGCATCATCTTCGGCGGCGACCATCTCGGGCCCAATCCATGGCGCTCCGAGCCGGCGGCGCAGGCGATGGCCAAGGCCGAAGCCATGGTCACGGCCTATGTATGGGCCGGCTTCAGCAAGATCCATCTCGACGCCTCGATGGGCTGCGCCGGCGAGCCCGCAGCCCTCGACGACGAGACCATCGCGACGCGGGCCGCCCGGCTCGCCAAGGCGGCCGAGAAGGCGGCGCGGGCCAAGGGCGGCGCGCTGCCGCTCTACATCATCGGCACCGAGGTTCCCGTCCCCGGCGGCGCCGATCACGCGCTCAGCGACCTGAAGCCAACCGAAGCGGCGGCAGCGCGGCGCACGATCGAAAGCCATCGCGAGATTTTTGCGCGCGAGGGCCTCGGTGAAGCGTTCGGCCGCGTCATCGCTTTGGTCGTGCAGCCAGGCGTCGAATTCGGCAGCGAGAACGTCATCGCCTACAAACCCGATGCATCGAAGGCGCTGACCGGACTGCTCGATGAACAGCCGTCGCTCGTCTACGAGGCGCACTCCACCGACTACCAGAGCCGCGCGGCGCTGACGGCGCTGGTCGCCAACGGCTTTCCGATCCTCAAGGTCGGCCCGGGCCTGACCTTTGCCTTGCGCGAGGCGCTCTACGGGCTCGACCTGATCGCCGCGGAAATGGTCCCCGGCTATGGCGAGCGCTCGCTTGCCCGCGCGATGGAGCGGGTGATGCTGGCGGCGCCCGGCCATTGGCGCAGTCATTATCATGGCGGCGAGACCAGCCTCCATCTGCAGCGTCACTACAGCTACAGCGATCGCATCCGCTACTATTGGGGCAATCCTGCGGCAAGCGTCGCCGTCGGCCGCCTGCGCGAGGTGCTTACCGGCGTCGGCATCCCCGAAACGCTGATGCGGCAATTCCTGCCGACGCTGCCGTCAGGCCTCGGGCCGGCGAGCGATCCCGAAGCCATCCTGCTCGCGGCGGTCGATGCGGTGCTGGCGGATTACGAGGCGGCGTGCCGGGGCGGGTGAGCTGAGGACCTAAACCGGAGATGCCGGCGGGACAGCCCCCTAGTCAAACCCCGCCGCCGGCGCCCGCGGCCCGTCGTCCTCCTCCGGCGGCTGGAGGATCTCGATCAGCCGCGCCACCCGCATGCCCGGCAAGTGGCGGCCCTCATTGACCAGCGCCTCGTCGGCGCCGATCCAGGCAAAGGCCTCGCGCAGTTCGCCGAGGCTGGCGCCGGTCAGCGCGATGTCAGCGAGGACGGCCTCGTCCACCGGGCCCAGCACTGAAATGATGTCGTCGCGTGTCATGGTTGCCTCCGCGCCGGTCCGGCACCGAAGGGCCCGGCCCTGGTGACGGAATCTGGGGCGCGAAATCGGATAAGCAATGGCAGAGCCGGGTTTGGCGCGGATTCGAAACGCGGTCCTCGGCGAGCGGGCGTCAGGCGCCGGAATGTGGATCGATGCTGTAAGGATGGACGGGATAGTCGGGACCGATCGCGTCCCGCACCCGGCCGATCCACGCCGTCACGGACGGATAGTCCGCGAGCTTAAAGCCGCAATCCTCGGCGCGGTGGCTGTAGGCATAGACGGCGATGTCGGCAATGGTGAGAGTGTCACCGACAAGGAACGCCCCGTCGGCGAGGCTGCGCTCCAGCGCCGCCAGCGTACGGGCGCCGGCTTCGCGCTTGCCCGAAACCATCGCCTGATTGCGCTCGAGCCGCCCGGTCAGGACCCAGTAGCGCAGCGAGCCAATCACCGGCTCGACTTAATACTGCTCGAAGAACAGCCATTGCATCACCTTGGCGCGGAGAAGCCGGTCTGCCGGCAGATAGGATGTGCCCTCCGCGACGCAGACGAGGATCGCGTTGGACTCGGCGATCGCCTGCCCATTCTCAACGGCGAGCACCGGCACGGCGCCGGCCGGGTTGAGCTTAAGGAAAGCCTCCGTGTGGCTCTCGCCCTCGAAAATCGAGACGACGCGGGTTTCGTAGGCGATGCCGAGCAAGCCGAGCAGGACCCTCACCTTCCAGCCATTCTGCGACGGCAGATAATCGTAGAGCGTGAGCATGGTGGGCCCTTTCGTCCAATCGGGACCGGCTTCGCATAGCGCAGGGGTATGGTCCACCCGATTTATGCTAGGCCCCGAAGCGGCTCTAAACAGCCGCCGGCGATGTCAATCAGCGGGTGTAACGATCCGAACGACGACCATCGAATCGAGCCCCAGCACGCGAGCGAGGGCCAGTGCATTCGGCACAATCCAATATGGGGAGTCTGCGTCGAAGGGAGCATTGCTGTGCGTCAGGTTAAAGAGCGCCTTTGCGCAGACCTCTTCGAACATATACTGGGCCAAAGCCGGCACATCGTTCGCCTTTTCGGCCCGCAAGGTCTTGTGCCGGATATGATCGAAAAGGTGATGTGCTTTCAGTCAGGCCCCGCGATCTTTGACCATCGTGCGAAGGCGATCGAGAGTCTCGGTGTCGCGGACGTGCGGACCGAAGAACTCAAAGAGCTCCTGCATCTGTCGCAGCATGTCCCAACCTCTGGTCGGCATGAATGTCGTATGTCCCTCCTCGTCGGAAGCCGCCCTCACCCCCGCTTCTCGATATCGGCAGCCACAGCCATCGCTTCCAGGCCGATCTCGCGCAGCAGGCCGGTGACCGGGTTGTGGAAGCCGACGAGGTAGAGGCCGAGCTCCGAGGCGCGGGCGTCGACGCCGCTCTTCTGCGGCCTGAGCTCCGCCGGCAGGCACTTGTCGTAGGCGGGGCGG
>NZ_RZSG01000626.1:0-3591 GCF_003997725.1 Mesorhizobium sp. M4A.F.Ca.ET.050.02.1.1 | reverse complement strand
TTGGAGAAGCTTGTCGCATTGCAGATAGACACCGTAGTCGCGCATCTCGGGCGCCTCGATGCGGGCGTGGTATTCGGACTTCAGCATGTTCTTCTCCCTTGCCCGGGCCGCGATGCGGGCCATTCGTTGGATACTGAGACCAGGATAGGGCTTTTCGCTTGAACATTGTTCCTTTTTGTTATCCAAATGGCGCCATTTGAAGGACGAATGTCCTCTTTAGAGCGAAATATGGAGAACGATTGATGCTGGATGCCCTCGACCGCAAGATCGTCGCCGCACTCGAGCGCGACGCGCGCATCTCCTTTGGCGAACTGGCCGAGGAGGTCGGCCTCAGCAAGACGCCTTGCTGGAAGCGGGTAAAGGCGCTGGAGGAAGCGGGCGTCATCCGCGGCTATTCCACCCGCATCGATCCGGCCAGGATCGGCTTCGACATCGAGGCCTTCATCCAGGTGTCGATTGACTTCGAGGTGTCGGACGCCTTCGAGGCGGCGGTGCAGAGACATCCGCTGATCCGGCGCTGCTACGCCACCACCGGCGAGGCCGACTACCTCCTGCAGATCGTGACGGTTGACATGATGGCGCTCGACCGGATGCTGCGCGAGGAGCTGAGCCGCCTACCCGGCGTGCGGCGCACCATAACCTCGATGGCGATGCGCGAGATCAAGGGGGATATTTCCTTCGCCAACGCGGCGGCGCATACGCTGCGCCTCATCGCATAACGAGGTCCCGCCCCAGCCGCTTCGGCGGCTCGGCCCGCAGCACCACATTCGTCGTCACCGCGCCGTAGCGGCCGATGCCGTCGACGATTGCCTCGAGATCGGGCGGCGACGGGACGACGACCTTGACCAGGAAACAGTCCTCGCCGGTCACCCGCAGCACCTCGATCACCTCAGGCATCTGCGCGAATTTCTTCAGGCAGGACTGGATGTGCTCATGCGTGGTGCGCAGGCGGATGACGGCCATGGTGCCGAGCCCAAGCGCCGCGGGCTCGATCACCGCCCGGTAGCCGGCGACGATGCCGCGCTCCTCCAGCCGTTTCACCCGCTCGGAGGTGGCGGGCTGGGACAGGCCGACGCGGCGGCCAAGCTCGGAAATGCCGATGCGGCCGTCCTCCTGCAGGATCTCCACGATCGCCATGTCGGTGGGGTCGAGCCTCGGTCTTGCCTCGCCGTTTGCCATGCTTGCCTTCAATCCATCGGAATTCTTGCCTGCTTTCCGATGATCTCTCATTCCCTCGGCCAGAGGAAGGCCTAGAATTGCCGGTATTGCATCGGCAGGAAAGGCGGTCCATGAGCGAATTCATCATCGTGCCCGGCATTGGCGGCTCGGGCGAAGCACACTGGCAGACGCGCTGGCAGCGGGCGAACCCAGCGATGCGCCGCTTCAGCCCGGCGAGTTGGGAGCAGCCGGACCTCGACGACTGGATCGGCGCCCTCGACGCTGCGGTGGCGGCGGCGAATGCCCCGCCCGTCCTGATTGCCCACAGCCTCGGCTGCCTGCTCGTCGCGCATTGGCAGCAGGTCTCGCGGCGTGCGGTCGCCGGGGCTTTCCTGGTCGCGGTTCCCGACCCGGCAAGCGAGGCCTTTCCGGCCTCGGCACGAAGCTTCGCGGGCACGCCGGCAGGGCGGCTTCGCTTCCCCTCGCTCATCGTCGCCAGCAGCGACGATCCCTATGGCTCGCTGGAGTATGCCGGGACAAAGGCCGCGCAATGGGAAAGCGGCCTGCATGTTGCCGGCACACTCGGCCACATCAATGGCGACAGCGGACTTGGTGATTGGGCCGAGGGAATGGAACTGCTGGCGGCTTTCGCTAGCGAGGTGCAAAGGGAGACGGCAGGGGCCTAGTTGGCGGAAGCCGACGAACGATGACCTGAGCAAGGCGGCGAAGCGCACGGGGTGCTGAAGTCATCGCTACCGCCTCCGGGGCACCGGAGGATGGCCGCAGGCACTCACGAGCCACTCACCTCCTGTCCCGCCAGGGCATGTCTTGCTGCCAGTCGCCCGCCATGATCGAGCCGTAAGGGTCGACGAAGTCGTCGATCGTTGCAAGGCGGTGCCGCTCGATCTGGCCGACCACCTGGCTCGCGCTCTTGTAGGCCGCCGGCAGTTCCGACAGGTCCGGCGTGCCGAGCCAGAAGCGGATGTCGAGCCCGTTCGTCTCGGCCTTCACCACATCGTCGAAGTCGCGGCTGCCGATCACCTCGCGCAGATAGCGCGTGCGGCTCATGTTGCGGCCGGCGCCGTGCGGTGAAAAGCCGAGCGCCGCCTTCTTGTCGGCATGGCCGGCGATCAGGATCGGCTCGCTCATGTTCATCGGGATCAGCGTGCGGCCGTCATCGTCCGGCGAAAAGCCGTCGAAGGACGGCGTCGCCCCCTTGGCGTGGTAGAAAAGCCCGTCGTCGCGACGGAAGACGAAATTGTGCTCGTTCCAGAAGCGGTCGGCGATCTGGTTGCCGAGCTTGGCCTGGATGCGGTCATGGATGCGGAAATGGTTCTGCTTGGTCCATTCGCGAATGACCTGCAACGCGTCCCAATAGGCCCGGCCGTCCGGCGTGTCGGCCTCGATCCAGGCGGCACCCGGCGGCGTCTTCGGCGAGACGATCGCGGTATGCCGGCGGGCAACCGCCATGCCGCGCTTGTAGAGCATGGCGCCCGGGCCGCGCGAGCCGTGATGGGTGACGATCGCCGGCTGTCCGGTCGAGCGCAGATGCCCGACATAGAGGAAGTGGTTGCCGTCGCCCTGCGTGCCGAGATTGCTGTCGCCGATCGCTGTCACGTCGGAGAGGAACCGGTTGGCCTTGAAGCGCGCCGAAAGCTCGGCGGGCATCGCCCAGCCGCGCTGGTCCTTGCGGCCGCCGGGACCGAAATGGGTGATCTCGAAGGCGGCGTCGAGGATTTTCTTCGGGTCGTCGTTGCGCTTGAAGACGGTGATGGCCATCGAGCAGCAGATGTCGGCCGAATGGAAGCCGGGATGGATGGCGTTCCTGGTCGCCACGACGCCGCCTACCGGAATGGTGCCGGCCGGACATGCGTCAGGCATGACGACACCTGACACTACGGTCGGCGTACGCAGAAGCGCGTCCATCGCTTCCACGACCAGCCCAAGATTGTCTCGCTCGACATCATTTTCGGGTTCGAGGAAAACGCCGAACGGCAGCGCGTTGGTGCGCGGCATCATCTCGACCGGCATGAGCGTCTGGAGATGGGCGAATATCTCGTCCTGCGACCTGCCCTCGCCCTCCATGCGCTGGGCATCGGCGATCGCCCCGGGAAACCATTTCCCAGGCTTGAAACCCCACTGGATGAGATCCTTGCCGGTAATCACGGCCGTTCCCCGTCGCCAAAAAGGCGCGGTGAATACCACATCGCGCCGGCGCGAACCAGCCGGCACAATCGCCACCGCGCCGTAACGCGGCGATGCCATGATCAGATGACGACGCCGACGCGATCAGTTCGATGGAGATTTTTCGCGCGCGCGATCCAACTCTGCGCGCGCCTCCTCTTTCTGCTTCTCGGCATCGGCCTTGCGCTTCGGGCAGTCCTCGAAATTGTGGTCGCGGCCGCCGCAATAGGAGCAGCATTTCGCGGGCGC
>NZ_RZSG01000625.1:0-3592 GCF_003997725.1 Mesorhizobium sp. M4A.F.Ca.ET.050.02.1.1 | reverse complement strand
TCTCGGACATGGCGACGTCGGTTGCGTAGCGCTGCAGCCGGCCGATCTGCACCGGCTTGCCTTCCGCCACCTCGCGCACGCAGACTTCCTCGCACAGCGTCTCGGTCGGGCAGACGCGGGCACACATGCCGCCAAGGATGTTTTGGTCGAAAATGGTCTTCGCCGAGCCGAGCGGATTGCTGGTCGAGATCTGGCGGATGAACAGCGGAATGTCGATCGAGGTCGGGCATGCGTTCATGCACGGCGCGTCGTAGCAGAAATAGCAGCGATCGGATTCGACCAGCGCCTCGTGATGGTCGAGCGGCGGGTGCAGGTCGGAGAAATTGTCGGCATATTGCTCGGACGACAGCCGGCCGCCGGCTATGCCTTCCTTGAAATGACCAGTCGCCATTCCGGTTCCCCTTGTCTTGTTTTAGGGAAGGCTAGCACGTTTTATTTTTTTATCAATTGGTCAATTTTCGACCAAGTCGCTGAAAAGACACGATAAAAACATGATAATTGCACTCATGTTATAACGAGCGCGGAAGGCTCGAATGGCGCAGCGCTTTCAATACCGGGGCCATGGATCGACCTGATCTCGTCCGCGACCAGTTCCTGCAGCCGCCACAGATTGCGGTCATGGATGCCGAACGCCTCGAGATGGCTGACTGTGTTGTAGAGATACTCGGCTCCGGAGCCGACATGGCCGCAGGCGCGGGCCAGCACATGCGCCACCGTCTCGAGCGGCTGCCCAAGCGAGGTGCCCCTGCCGGTCACCCCGACCCAGAAGCCCAGCGCCTTGAGCGGCCCCTGCGCGGTGCGCACCGGCACCCAGCGGACCGAGGCGATGCTTTCGTGATCATCTATCTCGCGCCGCAGCAGCCTTTCGATCTGGGCAGGCTTGTCGCCGTCCGGCAGGCGATAGATGACGCCGTCGCAGCGCCCGCCCCGTTCCAACGCCATCATCAGCCCCGGCTGCTCGACGCTGCCGCGCCAGCGCACCATGTCGAGGCAGAACGACCGATGCCAGCCATGGGCCGAGGCGCGCTGCTGCTCGACGGAATCGAAGGCCGGCTTCCAGATCAGCGAGCCATAGGCGAACACCCACAGCGGCCCTTCGTCGGCTTCGCCTGACAGACGCTGGGCAAGCGAGCGGAAATCATCGTCGTTCAATTGCGTCCAGCTGCCGTCCGGACCTGGATCGGCTTCCTCCCGATGACAGAGCGCCACAAGCTCCGGCGTGAGCGACATCTGCCGCATGGATCGTGATCCCCTCATTGACGGACAAGCAAAGGCGAAAACCGCATGGCGCGCAAGATTGCAGTCACAGTGCCTTGCCGCCGTCGATTTCCGGCCCATGTCGAATTCCTGTCGTCGGATCATCCTAAGATCGATCACGAGACAATCAGATGGACAAACCCAAGGAGCATGACGATGCCGAAATCACCGATGCCGTTCTTCTGGTACGAATTGATGACCACCGACCTCGACGCCGCCGAGGCCTTCTACACAGCCGTTGTCGGCTGGAAGGGCCAACCCTTCGATACCTCGCCCGGCATGCCGCGCTACATCGTCATGAATGTTGGCGAGCGCGGCGTCGGCGGCTTGATGACGCTGCCCGAGGATGCCGCCAAGATGGGCATGCCGCCGGCCTGGCTCGGCTATATCCACACCAAGGATGCGGATGGCGCGACGGCGTCGCTGAAGGAGGCGGGTGGCTCTGTCCACCGCGCGCCGGACGATATTCCGGGCGTCGGGCGCTTTGCTGTCGTTGCCGATCCGCAAGGCGCGACCTTCATGTTCCTGCAGCCGAACCAACCCGATCAGCCGCCGGTGCCGGCGGGAACGCCAGGCCACATCGGCTGGCATGAGCTCTACACGACGGACTGGAAAGCGGCTTTCGACTTCTATGCCGGCCAGTTCGGCTGGACCAAGGCCGGTGACTTCGACATGGGCCCGGCCATGGGCATCTACCAGGTCTTCGCTTTTGGCGGCGACCCTGTCGGCGGCATGATGAACAAGCCTGAGCAGATCCCGGTGCCAGTCTGGCAGTTCTACTTCAACGTCGCCGCCATCGACGCCGCGGCCAAGCGCGTGACCGACAATGGCGGCAAGGTCATCATGGGGCCGATGGAGGTGCCCGGCGGGGATTGGATCGTACAGTGCACGGATCCTCAAGGCGCGCATTTCGCGCTCATCGCGCCAATGCGGTAGGCGACCGGATCACTCCGGCGTCAGCACCGCCACTTTGAGGTCGGCCTTCTTGCTGCCGCTGAGCTGGACGGTGGCCGGACCGGCCGACAGCTTGAAACGCACGCTCTTGCGAATGCCCGGGCAGGTCTTCACGCCGCTGAACCCAGCCGACTTCACGGCGTGGCCGTCCTGCACGATATCGATCCAGGCCTCATCCGACAGGCTGACCTGGAGCTCTCCTTCCGGCGGCACGACGATGCTTGCGGTCGCGCCGAACGTGCCGGCTGCCGGGGCACGGTCCGGAGGCACTTCAAAGCTGATCGTGTCGACCGCTGCGAGCGTGAAATCCATCGCCTGGCCGACCGTCAGGGCAGCGCCGGACTGCGCGGCCGGCGCTGCCGCAAACAGTGCCTGCTCGCGCGCCACCGGCCATTTGAAGGCATCACAGCCGCCCTCGGCGGCCATGGCGAAGCTGGTGCCTGCAAGGATTGCGAACAGGCTGATGACGATTGTTTTCATGGCAAGGGGAACTCGGATGGTTGGCGTACCGGCATCAATACAACCATAGCGATATTTATGCAACCATGAAGAGAAACATTTTTGGGAGATGAAACCGTTTTCACTCACCGATTGTTGAAGGCAGGGCATCGGAAGTGAGTGGTCCATTGTAGGGCGATATTTTATGGCCAGGCGGGGAGGCAAAATGGAGTTTTGGATGAAGCTTTTCGAAGGTTTTTCCCAGTACCGGCCACAGGCGCTCGGGGTGCTGCGCATCGTGACTGCGCTGCAATTCATCGAACATGGCACCCAGAAACTGTTCAATTTCCCCGTCGGCGAGCACGCCGGCGCCTTGAGTGGGTTGCCTCTGGCTGCCGGCATCCTTGAATTCGCCGGCGGCATCCTGCTCGCTCTCGGGTTGCTCACCCGGCCGGTGGCGTTCCTTCTCGCTGGCGAGATGGCGATCGCCTATTTCATGGCGCATGCGCCGCGCGACTTTTTCCCGGTCAACAATGGCGGCGACGCGGCGATCTCCCTCTGCTTCATCTTCCTCTATCTCGTGTTTGCCGGTGCCGGCGCCTTCGCGCTGGACAACCGCCGCAACGCGTAACCCTGCCAAAAGAATGCGCGCCCGGTCAGGCGCGCATCCTTTCGAAATTCGCGTCGAACAATGGCGAGGCTTGTGTTCGCGCCGCATGGCGCTTGCCGAGTATCTCGATCTCGAAGCCGTCGCTCTCGTCAGCGATCTCCTTCGGCACATAGCCCATGGCGACCGACTGTTTCGCGTGATGCGCGTAGCCGCCCGAGGTGACCCAACCGCGCACGACGCCATCGTACCAGATCGGCTCGTCGCCGATGACATCGGCGTCGTCCGCTTCGACGATGAAGGCGCGCAGCCGCAGCTTGCCGCCCTGCTTGCGTT
>NZ_RZSG01000624.1:0-3592 GCF_003997725.1 Mesorhizobium sp. M4A.F.Ca.ET.050.02.1.1 | reverse complement strand
GCATCGACCGCGGCGACCGAATCCTCGCAGTCCTGGATGGTGGTCAGCGCCGATTCCAGGATGACATCGGCGATCCCCGCCGGATCGGTGCGGCCGATCTGGTTGGCGCGGTCGATGCGGATCTCGATATGCAGGCCGTTCCTGACCAGCAGCACGGCTTGCGGGTTGGCGGCATCGCCGCGATAGCCGGCGAATTGCCTGGGATCGGCAAGTGTCGTGACACCGGCGCCCTCGCCCAGCCGCAGCATGCCGTTGACAAACGAAAGCCCGTTGACCCCGGCCCATTTGCCAGAGGTCAGCGGCACCGACTGGTCAAGGAAATCCTTGGCCCAGGCGATGACCTTGGCGCCGCGCGCCGGGTTAAAACCCTTGCCCTTCTCGGCGCCGCCGGTCTCGGGAATGGCGTCGGTGCCGTAGAGCGCGTCGTAGAGCGAACCCCAGCGGGCGTTCGCCGCATTCAGCGCATAGCGCGCATTCATCACCGGCACGACCAGCTGCGGCCCGGCGACGACGGCGATCTCGGGATCGACATTGTCGGTCGAGACGCTGAAGGCCGGCCCTTCCGGCACCAGATAGCCGATCTCCTCCAGAAAGGCCCTGTAGGTGCTCATGTCGAGCGGCGCGCCGTTTTGGCGGTACCAGGCGTCGAGTTTTTCCTGCATGGCGTCGCGCTTGGCGAGCAGCGCCCGGTTCTTCGGCGCGAGGTCGTGGACAATGGCGGAAAAGCCGTTCCAGAATTTTTCCGCGTCAATGCCGGTGCCGGGTGCTGCCTCGGCCGCCACGAAGTCGTGCAGCTCGCGGGCGATCTGCAACCCGGCGGTCTCGATGCGGTCGGTCATCAGGGCTTCTCCAGATGAAAGGCTTTGCGGCCTTTGGCATGTCAGGGGTGAAGGGTCAATTCAGCTTAGGGTGAAGGCGGGGAGAATTGCCGTCGGCGAGGCTGCTGATCTCCCCCCTCGAGGGGGAGATGGCCGGCAGGCCAGAGGGGGTTGGTGCGACTGGACGCGACGCTCTTGCTGCAACCGAAGCGTTAGCGCTCTACGCGCGGCGACCCCCTCTGTCGCCTTCGGCGACATCTCCCCCTCAAGGGGGAGATTGCCACTAAACCGCGATCCTTGGCCGTCCCGATGCCACCGCCACCACATGCGCCTCGATGAACATGCGCTGGCTTTCGACAGTCGAGACCTTGAGCTCGGTGGCGACGTCGATCTCGGCATTGTCGGTGCCGGCATCTTTCGCGCGCTCGGCGACGATGGCGCGGACATCGGCCTCGGCCGCGGCGAGCGCCGCTGCCTCGTCGGTGAAGTCGCGCACCGTCTGGCCCGAGGCGAGGCGGAACAGCCCTTCCTTCGGCTGGCTGATGCGGGCTTCGGCGGAGACGCGGACCTGGCCGACGACGGCGCCGAGCGCGTTGGCGACGTCGGTATCGTCGGGCACGACGCAGCCATTGCCGACCAGCCGCGGCAGGCCGGCATAATGCAGCGGCGCCGAGGCGCCGAGGCCGATGACCGGACGGTCGAGCGCCACGCTGAGGCGGGCGATGCCGGGATGGGCATCGACGGCGCGCTGCACCAGCGCATGCGCGACGGCGGCGGCGCCATCCAGCCCGTCCTCGGTGAAGGCGGTTTCGAGAATGTATTCGGCCGACCAGCGGGTCAGCGTCACCAGCACACGTTCGGAAATCGCCTCCGGCGTCGCCGCGATGGCCTGGCCGCGGCCGTCGCGCTTGCGGGCGAACAGCTCGGCGCCGAGGCGTGCGGTGGCGGCGTGCCAGTTGGCCTGCTTGCCGAGCACATGGGCGGCATCCGACGGCGTGAAGCCGCAAATGTGCACCAGGCCGCGCGCCACCAGCCGGTTCAGCGTCGCGTTCTGGGCGTTCGAGGTCAGCAGCCTGTCGAGCGCCAGCGGCGTAGCCCCGATCGCCTCGTAGAGTTTTGCCTCCGGCGCGGTGAGGCCGGCGGCAAGCCGGTCCGGCACGCCGGTGCGCACCGCGAAGCGACCATCCATGCGGCCGGGATTCGGCGCCCGCAGTTGCCGCTCCAGCTCCGATGTCACCGCCTCGCCATGCGCCAGGCCCGCCAGCGCCAGCGGCACCAGGCGGCGCGGCCCGAGCAAGATTTTTGGATTGAGCGCTCCGTCCTCCAGCGCCACTTCGGAATCGCCGCCGAGGCCGAAGGTGCGCATCGCCACGGCCTCGACCATGGTGCGGAAACCGCCGACGGTGGCGCCCTCCGGATCGAGCCGCGGGCGGCCGCTGTCGAGCACGGCGACGTCGGTGGTGGTGCCGCCGATGTCGGAAACCACGGCATCGTCGAGGCCGGTCATGTGACGGGCGCCGACGAGGCTGGCGGCGGGGCCCGACAAAATAGTCTCGATCGGCCGCTGGCGGGCGAAGGCGGCGGAAACCAGCGCGCCGTCGCCGCGCACCACCATCAGCGGTGCTGCAATGCCGCGCGCTTCCAGAAACCCTTCGGTCGCCGCCACCAGCCGGTCGATCATCGAGATCAGCCTGGCGTTGAGCAGCGTGGTGAGCGCGCGGCGCGGGCCGCCGAGCTTGGCCGACAGCTCGTGGCTAGCGGTGACCGGCAGGCCGGTCTTTTCGCGAATCAGGTCGCGGGCAGCCAGCTCATGCGCCGGGTTGCGCGTGGCGAAGTAGGCGCAGACGGCAAAGCCCGAAACCGAGCCGCCGAGCTCAGGCAGGGCTGCTTCGAGGCCGGAGAGGTCGAGCTTGGCCGCATTGCCGTGCACGTCATGCCCGCCGGGGCAGAACACCACCGGGTCGCTGCCGAGCGCCGTCTTCAGCCCGTCGCGGGCAAGGTCGGCCTCGGAAAAGCCGATCATGATCAGCGCGACGCGCCCGCCCTGGCCCTCGACCAGCGCGTTGGTGGCCAAGGTCGTCGACATCGACACCAGCTTGATCGAAGCCGGATCGGTGCCGGCCTTCTCCAGCACCGCGTCGACCGCGCCGGAGATGCCGACAGCGAGGTCGTGCCTGGTGGTCAGCGCCTTGGCCTTGGCCAGCACCTTGCCCTTCGGCCCGCCTTCCTCCGCCCACAGCACGGCGTCGGTATACGTGCCGCCGGTGTCGATGCCGAGGAAGAGCGGGATTGGCTTGGCGGTCATTTTTGCAGGCAGTCCGGGCAAAAGGATTGGTGCCTGCCCTTAGCCGATATGGCGTTGCGGATAAAGCCGGGAGAGATGGGCCAAGGGGGTGGCGCGACGATGAGTTGCCGAACGCTGGCGGGACAGCACCCCCTCTGTCCTGCCGGACATCTCCCCCTCAAGGGGGGAGATCAGATGTCCCCTGCACTTTCGCCAATCGCCAACGCTGCAGGAGGGCGCCGGCACCTAAGCTGCCAATCTCCCCCCTTGAGGGGGAGATGCCCGGCAGGGCAGAGGGGGGTGGCTTGGCACCAACCTTGCAGGAATCGTCCAGCGCCGGCGCGGCCCCTCATCCGCCCTTCGGGCACCTTTGTAACTTGTCCCGTGCCGACTCTGCTATTGCAGCAGGTGCGGTGGCGGACGAGAGACCGGAGCATCTTTGGGCCTTGAAGCCCGTGGGAGAGCGAGGGTCTTCGTCCGCCGTTCCATC
>NZ_RZSG01000623.1:0-3599 GCF_003997725.1 Mesorhizobium sp. M4A.F.Ca.ET.050.02.1.1 | reverse complement strand
CCGCTACCGTCCGTCCGCTTCTAAAGTCGCCGGCAACATAGTTAGAGGGTCCGCGCCCGTCAAGCCACGGGCCGAACTTCAAACCCATGTATTTTTTATATTGAAATCAATATCTTAAGGAGGTGCGACATCGTGCCCGTCGCGGTTGGAGGCAAGCGCCCGGCGAATCCTTGCAACCAAGGCTCCCCAATTGCAAGCGCGCTGAGCCATTCGGACCACTCAGACGGTCTCGGCGAAACTGCCTCAACTCCAGCCGCCGCCATAGGTGCGGTAGAAGATATGCAGGCCGATCTTGGTCATCTTCTGCATGGTGCGCGCCCAGCCCGGATGCACGTAATTGGCATAGTAATGGGTCGAAGAGCCGACCTCCGGAATGAAGATCTTGCCGGCGGTCACCGCCATGGCGACGTCCTGAGCGGTCTTGTAGGCGACGGGATCGTTGACGCGCTTCTTGCGGCCGTCGCAGGCGAAGGAGAACTGGCAGCGGTTCAGCCAGTTGTCGTTCTGGTAGACGACGCCGCAGATCGACTTCGGATAGGCCGGGTTGCGGACGCGGTTGAGGATCACCTGGGCGACGGCGGCCTGGCCGCGCACGGATTCGCTGCGCGCCTCGAAATAGATGCCGTTGGCAAGGCAAGCCTGCTCCGGCTTGGAGAAGACGCTGGCCGGCAGCGGGTTCTGGATCCACCAGTGGTCGCCCTTGGCCATCGGCGGGATGAAGCGGCCGCTGTTCGGCTCCTCGTCCTGCAGCAGCGCCTCGAACGGCGAGGCCTTGGCATAGTCGGGCTCGGCCTGAGCATAGGCGGTGGCGAGCACGTCCGGCTTGTCGTTGTTGACGAGCGCCGCCAACATGGCCGGCACGGCTGGATCCGGCTTCTTGTCCTCGCGGATGTGGAAGGCCTGGGCGATCTGGATCTCCTTGCCCTTGATGCCTGGCTTGGCGAAGGCGAGTTTCAGGCCGCTGTCCATGCTCGGGCGAAGCAGCGAGGATGTGCGTTCGAAGATTGAGCCGGCGTTGAAGGCCTTTGGTGGCGCCACCGGCGAGATCTGGACGATGCGGCCCTTCTTGTCGGCGCGCACGATGCGGTCTTCGTCCGGCGTCGTGCCGGCCACATTGCCCTTGCCGCGAAAGGCGACCGCGCCGACGCCCGGCAGCTGCACGCCGGAGCCGGAGATGGAGCCGGTTGAGACGGAATCGACGAAGGGCATCTCGGCGGCGTGGACCGAGCCGGCGACGGATTTCTCGACATAGGCGTTCCAGCGGGCGTTCGGCGTCTCCAGACCAGAAACCAGGCTGGTCATGTCCTGATAGGCGACGACGGAAGGAAAGCCGACCCAGATACCGAGGCCAATAACGAACGGGGACAGGAAGGAACGCTTCTTCTCACCGGCGGCGGCGACCAGCCGCTTCAAGACACGTCGATGCACGGAACTCTCCAGAAACGCAACTGACCCTCTGGAGAGCCAAAATGATGCATTAACCTTGATGGGGCGTTAACGCCATCGATCGTGTTTTTTTGATGTTGGCCCGAAACAGGAGGTTTTTCGCCGCCGCTGCGCAGGCCGAAAATCAGGCTGGCCGCAGGAAGATCGGCCGGGCGATCAGCGCGCAGGCGGCGGCCGCCAGCCACACGCCGGGCCACGCCCAGAGATGCAGGAGCCCAGGAATGGCGATCGGCACCAGGCAGAAGCCGACGAAGACGAAGCTGTTGGCAAGGCTGAGCGCGGTTCCGACATGGCCGGGACCGGCGAGCGTGGCAAGCTCGGTGTAGGCGACGCCGTGCCAAGCGGAGACGGCGATGCCCGCAGCAACCAGTACGACGGCAAGCGCCATCATCATAGCCGGCTGGCCTGCGGCCGCGACGACCAGCAGCCAGAGGACCGCGAAGGCAAGCGTGCTTAGCGCGCAGCACAGCCTGAGGAATGGGCGGCGGTTGCCATGACGGTCGGTGAAGCGGCCGCTCCAGACGCGCATGACCATGGCGCCAGTCTGCACGGCGGCGAGGCTCAGGCTGGTCGCCATTGTCCCGACGCCGGCGAAATCGTGCAGGAACACCGACGCGAAGGTGAGCACCGCCACCTGCGGGAAGCAGAGCAGGCCGATGGCGATCGAGATGCGCCAGACCTCGACGTTGCGCAGCGGCGCCGGCCCGGCTGTCGCGGCGTCGGCATGACCGCCCGCTGCCGTTGGCGGCTCGTGCAACCAGCGCCAGGCAAAGAAGGCAGAGAGGGCGGAAACGGCTGCAAGCAGGCCGAAGACGGCGGTAAAGCCGAAGCCCAAGGCCAGCGAAGGCAGGACGAGCGCGCCGAGGCCGCCGCCCAGCGGCACCGCCGTCTGCCGGATGCTCATGGCAAAGCCGCGCTCGCCCTCCCGGAACCATCCCATGATGGCCCGGCCGCTGGAACCGTTGACGCTGCCGCCGAGCAGGCCGGCGACGAGCAGGCTTGCCGAGAGCAGCGAGACGCCCGGAATGGCACCCTTTGTCGGCACGACCAGCATAGCCATGACGAACAGCCATGCCGCCGTCGCGCCGAGCCCGGTCAACAGCACGCGGCGGTCGCCCCAGCGATCGGTGAGCACGCCCCAGGGCAGTTCGCTCAGCGCCACGCCCAATCCGAGAAGACCGAGCGCCAGTCCGAGCGAGGCATTGTCGAGTTGATAACCCTGGCGCATCACCACCGCGGTGGCCGGCACGCCGGAGAAGGTCGCGGAGAACCCGGCATTGGCCGCGACGCCGATGCCCAGCACCTTCCAGCGATGATTGGATCCGAAGGTTCGAGCGGCGGAGCCAGCCGTGGCTTTCGCAGGAGGCTGGCAGTCGGTGCGTGTGGCGATGGCGGACATGCGTTCATTCCCGTGACGGCCGGCTGACCGGCTTGACGGGTAGGATGTAGCGCCATAGCTTTATCTATAAAATCAGGAAGTTTTTGATATACAATCCTGAAAAGCAGGACAATAACATGCGACGCGTCACATTCGACCTCGACGTCCTCCGGAGCTTCGTCGCCGGGATGGAGCTGGGCAGCTTCGCCAGGGCCGCCGAAAGGCTTGGCCGTTCGACCTCCGCCGTTAGCGCGCAGCTGAAGAAGCTGGAGGAGCAGGCGGCCACCCCGATCTTCCGCAAATCGGGGCGCGGCCTGGCGCTGACCGAAGCCGGCGAAACCATGCTCGGCTATGCGCGGCGACTGCTCGAGCTTAACGACGAGGCGGCCGCCGCCATCCACGACGTCGAGCTGGAAGGCTGGGTGCGGCTAGGCCTGCAGGAGGATTTCGGCGAGGCGGTGCTGCCGGAGGTGCTGGGCCGCTTCGCCCGCGCCCATCCCAAGGTCAAGATAGAGGCGCGGATCGCGCGCAGCCATGAGCTTGCCGACCGGATCACCCAGGGCAGCCTCGACATCGCGCTTGCCTGGCACAATGGCGCGAGCCTGCCCTACAGCCGGCACGTCGCCGATGTTCAAATGCGCTGGATCGGGCCGGCAAAGCCGATCGAGGCCGGGCCGGGCAAGGACGACATCCTGCCGCTGGTGGCGCTGGAAGCGCCCTGCCTGCTGCGCACGATGGCGACCGAAACGCTCGACCGCGCCGGCCTGTCCTGGCG
>NZ_RZSG01000622.1:0-3615 GCF_003997725.1 Mesorhizobium sp. M4A.F.Ca.ET.050.02.1.1 | reverse complement strand
CACCACCCTATCGGCTCTTCGCAATGCCGGCTTCATCAGCAGGCGCTCGCCGATACGGGTCCGGGCGCGCATGGTCTCCGGCGCGTGCACCCAGACAAGATCGTGGATGGTGACGACACGGGCGATCCGCTCGGCAAGGATGAGGGGCAAGCGGTGAGCCGGCCCCCAGAACACCTCCACCCTGTCGCGCGAGGCCAAGGACGGCAGGATGGCTTGCCCCCACAGCGCGCGGGCGGGGAGGGACCTGAACCCTGCGGTCCGCAAGGCCACTCCGCTCGGGATACCGTAGCTGGGGTTGACCTGGCCGGGAGCGTAGACAAAGACCTCGGCACCGAGCGCCGACAGGGCCTTGATCGAACTGTGGACGAACCTGCCGATGCCATCGGTGGCCGATCCCAGGTTCCTGCCATCGACCCCGATTCTCAATCTTTTCTCCCGGAAATGAACTGAGCGAAGCATCCGGATATTGCCGTGGGCAGCAGACGGGCGATTGGAAGCGCGACCTGCTCGGAACGGTCGCGACACTAGCCCCTAACAGACATCCCGCCAATTCGGCAACACGAAGCGGGAGGACAAGTCTCGGGTGGGGGAAAACTGCTTGCGCCTCAGCCTCAGGATGATAGATGCACTCTGTTAACCTCCCGATTTCGAGGGCGAGCTGCTGCCAAAGCTGATCATCCAGATTCCTTGTTACAACGAAGCAGAAACACTGGCGATAGCGCTGAGCGATCTGCCGCGGACCGTCACAGGCTTCGACAGCGTCGAATGGTTGATCATCGATGATGGAAGCACCGACGAAACGGTCAGGATTGCCGAGGAAAACGGCGTCGACCATGTCGTCCGTCACACCAGCAATCGTGGCCTTGCCGCCGCCTTCATGACCGGCATCGAGGCCTGTCTGGCACAAGGCGCCGATGTCATCGTCAACACGGATGCCGACAATCAATATCACGCCGCCGATCTTCCGGCCCTGACCTTGCCGGTCCTGCAGGAGCGCGCCGACATGGTCATCGGCGCTCGGCCGATTTCGGAGATAGAACATTTCTCTCCGGCCAAGAAGTTGCTGCAAAAGCTTGGCAGTTGGGTGGTTCGGGTGAGCAGCGGCACCGACGTTCAGGATGCGCCGAGCGGATTCCGCGCCATCTCGCGAACCGCGGCCCAGCGCCTGATCGTGTTCAACAACTACACCTATACGCTGGAAACCATCATCCAGGCCGGCCGCAAGAATATGCGCGTGGTCTCGGTGCCGATCCGCGTCAATGGCGATCTTAGGCCATCGAAGCTGGTCAAGAGCATACCTTCCTATCTGAAGCGTTCGATGTTCACCATCGTGCGCATCTTCGTCATCTACCAGCCTGCCCGCTTCTTCGGCATTGCCGCGGCGCTGCTTTTCGGACTTGGCTTCCTGATCGGCCTGCGCTTCCTCTATTTCTACCTGACCGGAACGGGCACCGGCCATATACAGTCGGTGATCCTGGCGGGCGCGCTGATGTCGATGGGCTTCCAGTGCCTTCTCGTCGCTTTCCTGGCCGATGTGATAGCGGCCAACCGCAAGCTGCTGGAGGACATCCGCTATACGCAGCGGGCGAATCTCGTCCGGAACTCGGAGCGTTGATGCGTATAGTCCTAATTGGGCCTGTTCCGCCCTATCGCGGAGGAATAGCTCAATACACGGCTCAATTGCACCAAGCTCTCGCCGAGTCGGATGATCGATTTACGATATCCTTTTCGCGTCAGTTTCCGGCATTCATGTACCCCGGCGGAAGCGACAAGGAACCCGAGCCGCGCGCATATCTCCCGGATGTCGAATACATCGTCGATTCAGTCAATCCATTCACCTGGCCAGCGGTCGGCCGTCGCATTCGTTCCTTGAATCCGGATCTGATCGTCGTGCAATGGTGGCACGTCTATTGGGCTCCGTTCATCATTTGGGTGAAACGGCTTGCCAGACGCTGCGGTAAGCGGCTGGTGGTGATTTGCCACAATGTGGATGATCACGAATCCGCCGGCTGGAAGGTCAAACTTCGCAACCTGGCGTTAGGCGACTGCAAGGAGTTGTTCGTGCACTCCAGTCGCCATCGCGAGAGTCTTGGCGAAATGTTTCCGGCAGCATCCATCCGGATGCATCCGATTCCGGCCTACGATGCCTTCCCCGCGCCGGATCACGAATTGCCGCGACGCGCGAGAACGGAACTCCTCTTCTTTGGGTTGATCCGGCCTTACAAGGGCTTGGACATACTTTTGCACGCCTTGGCCAGGATTGCCGACAGGGACTTCCATCTCACCATTGCCGGGGAAAGCTGGGACGGCGTTTCAGCTTACGAAAGGATCATCAGCGAAAGCGGTATCTCCGAAAAGGTCGATATGGTGAATGCCTATGTCTCGAACCAGTCGGCAGCCAATCTCTTCGCGCGCGCGGATGCAATTGTCCTGCCCTATCGCTCAGCCTCGGGCAGCGCCGTGGCCGCGCTTGCCTTCAACTACCACAAGCCTGTGGTCGCAAGTGAGGTTGGTGGCTTCGTCGATACCGTTTTGCCCGGAACAGGCATTCTGGTCGAGGCGGAAAACGTGGACGCCCTTGCGGGTGCCTTGTCGCGCGTTATGGATGGAGGCAAGTGGTATGAGCCTGATGCCATAGCGGCAACCAATGAACGGCTCACCTGGCGCAGCCTTGCGTCGGAATTGAAGAGACGATAGGGCGACGCGCATGGCAGCCTTGCGCCTTTCACACGCGATCCTCGATGCGCAAAGCCGAAATGCCAAGGCCCGGAAGATTGCGATGCTCTCCGGCATGACGGCACCGAAGCCGGATATGCGCATGCTCGAGGTCGGTTGTGGCTCTGGCTTCATCGCAAGCTACTTTTCCGAGCTCGGTTTTGGCCCGCGCGGGACCTTTGCGACCGACATCAATGACGAGCGCCAGATCGAGCAGGGCTATGTCTTCCACAAGGTGGACGACACCAGACTGCCGTTTCCGAACGAGCACTTCGATCTGATCGTCACCAATCATGTGATCGAGCATGTCGGTGATCTTGCTGAGCAGCGGCGGCATCTCGACGAAATTCACCGTTGCCTTAAGCCGGATGGAACCGTGTACTTTGCGGTCCCCAACAAATGGCGGCTTTTCGAAGCTCACTACAAGCTTCCGTTGCTGAGTTGGCTGCCTGCTCCGATCGCGGATCGTTACATCCGACTTCGCGGAGCGAAGCATCGCTATGACTGTCGGCCTCTCTCTCGAGCCGAAGCTGAAACCCTGTTGAGCGAAGCCGGGTTCGACGCGCAGGACAAGACCATCGACGCCATTCGCCTTGTGAGCGATTTGGAAAGCAATGTCGGCGCCTACAAAATCGCAAGCAACATTCCGGACTTCATCTTCAAGTCGATGCGGGGAATTGTCCCGACGCTCATATTCGTGGCAAGGAAGCAACGGTGAAAGCGCTCCGCATTGTCGGGATCACGCTGTCGCTGGCGGGGTTGGCATTCTTCATTGCCGCAGTTGCCCGTTCGCCCGAGGTGCTTTTCCGGGCTGCAACCGCCCCCTTCTTTTGGACTTCGCTGTTGATCGGTGCGGCGGCCCTGGCGTTTCGTGACCGGATAGCCCCCATCATCAGGCAA
>NZ_RZSG01000621.1:0-3632 GCF_003997725.1 Mesorhizobium sp. M4A.F.Ca.ET.050.02.1.1 | reverse complement strand
GCACATCGCGTTGTAGACCGCCCGTTGCTCCGCGATCGGCCGCGCCACGATCGCGGGCGGGAACCAGGCATTGACCTGGTCGATATAGTCCCACAGCTCCGGGTCGAGCAGGGTGGCGTATTTCCCCCACCTGGCCGCTTCGATCTGGTTCGTGCCCATCGGCTTGCAGTCAGAGCTCGTCGTAGAGCCGGGCCGCATTGTCGTAGGTGAAGCGCAGCGGCACCGAGCCCTCGACCTGCCACGCATCGACCGTGTCGCCCGCCAGCAGCCGGCAGGCATCGAGCGTGCCGGTGACGGCGCCGCCATAGAGCCGGTTGGCGAGATTGAGGATGGCGGTCTGGTGCATGGCCGCGCTGCCGCTGCCGCAGGCATCCTTGACCAGCAGCACGCGGAAACCACGCGCCACCGCATCCTTCACCGTGGCGTCGATGCAGGCCTCGGTCCAGACGCCGGCAATCACCAGCCATTCGATGCCCGCCGTCTTCAGCCGGTCGGCGAAGGCGCCGTTGCCGAAGGCGCTGGCCTCGGTCTTGACCAGCATCGTCTCGCCCTCGGCCGGCGCCACTTCCGCGCAGATCGCCGTCAGCGGATCGTCCTTGTCCGAGAAGGCCGACTTGCCGCTGGCGTCCACCGGATGGAACGGCCGCGCCTCGGCAAGGTCGACGATGTAGGCGAAGTGGTAGAGCGGCACGAAATTGCGCCGCGCCGCCGCCTGCAGCCGCTGCACGTTGGCGAGGATGTCGCCGAACCTGTCGACCAGATAGCGTTCGTCCTTGCGATGCTCCTCCTGGAGATCGATGAACACTGCGGCCACCTTGCCGCGCCGGATGGAGATCGGGCTTTTCATGCGGATTCTCGCGCTTCGTCATTCAAGGGCGAAGCAGCCGCGAAGCGGCATTGCGAAGACCCTGGAATCCATGCCGTTACCTCTAGCGAAAAATGCAGCGGAACAGAATTCTGCACCGATGCAACGCTCCGAAGTAACGGCATGGATCCTAGGGTCTGCGCCGCGTCGCTTCGCTCCTTGCTTCGCCCTAGGATGACGACGTCACATTTGCTGCGGCCAATCTCGAAGGCCTGCGATAGCGTATGGGCGGCGCCAACAGAGCGTATCGGCATCAAATCGCTCATTCCAAGAACTCGTCCTCATACGGAAACCGCGACAGCAACTCCGTCCCGGTCTCGGTGATCAGGATCTCGTCCTCGAGCTTGACGCCTTCGCGGCCGCCTTTCTCGCCGATATAGCTTTCGACGCTGACCACCATGCCGGGCACGATGATGCCGTCACGGCCGTATGTCTCGTAATCCATCGCGTGGGCGATGAACGGCGTCTCGCCATGCATGCCGACGCCATGCATGACCGAGGTGTAGCGCTGGTCGACGAAGCGGTCCGGGATCTTCCAGGCCTTTTCGGCGATCTCGCGAAAAGCCATGCCGGGCTTCACGATGCCGATGTTGTGCTGCACCTGGTCGTGCGCCATGCGGTAGAGCGATTTCTGGTAGGCGGTCGGCTTGCCCGGCCCGCAGCGGAAGGTGCGCGAGAAATCGGAATAATAGCCGTAGCAGCCGATCGTGTCGGTATCGAGCGCGACCAGCTCGCCCGGCCTTATCTTGCGGCCGCTCGCCTCGCTGAACCATGGATTGGTGCGCTGTCCGGAGGTGAGCAGCCGCGTCTCGATGAACTCGCCGCCCTGGCGGATCACCTCGCCATAAATGATGGCGAACAGCTCGTTTTCGGAGACGCCCGGTTTGATCGCTTCGCGCACTGCGGAGACAGCCGCTTCGGCCCCGGCCATCGAGGCCTGCAGGCACTTCACTTCCTCCGGCGTCTTGACTGCGCGTACCGCCAGGATCTCGCCCTGGCAATCGCGGACCTCGCAGCCGCGCTTTTCCAGCGCCAGCGCCTGCAGATGGCTGCAGCGGTCGAGGCCGATCTTCATAGAGCCGCCGCCATGCTCCTTCAGAAGCTCGGTGATTTCGTCGGCGAACGGACCGGCCGTCTCGTCGTCGCGGCCGGAGACGGATGACCACACCAGCTTCGAGGGTCGCGCTTCGTCGATCGTGTCGAGCACCATCGAGACATGGTAGCTCTGCGGATATTCGAACAGCACGACCGGCCCTTCGGTCGGGATGAAGAAATAGCGGGTCGAGTTGCGCAGGAAATAGCCGAACATGTTGCGCGAGCCGGTGGCGTAGCGCTGGTTGTAGGGATCGAACAAAACGACCGCGCCATAGCCCGCCTCGCGCATCCAGCCGCGCAGTTTTTTGAGCCGGCCCTTGCGCAGCGCGTCCGCATCGATGAAGGACGGCTCGGTGTCGGACAACCACATGCCGCCGGCGGGATCGGCCGCGGCCGGATGGCGCATGCGGTCCTTGAAATCCACATCCTCGGTGCTGTCGGGGTCGAAAACGACGATGCTCATGGCGGTGCCTCCTAATGCGGAGAACATGGGCTATGCGTTGCACGAAGTGTGTGCGGATTCCCGCAAATGTCGTGCCGGATGCCGCAGGCGTGGCGGATGGGAAACGATAGCACCGTGATCCTTTCGCGCCCCCTCGGTCCCGCCAGCGTCTCACCATTTCAGCACAAGCGAAGAAGCTACTGCCTTCGCATCGCCTTCGGCGCGTGCCCGTGCTCCTCGCGAAACGCCCGCGCAAAACTCGACATCGACGCAAACCCACACGCCAGCGCGACATCGCGCACCATAAGTGTCGAATGCGCCAGCAGGTCGGCCGCCCGTTTCAGCCGCAGCCGCCGGTAATAGCCATTGGGCGAGATATCCAGCTCGGCGCGGAAATTGCGCTCGAGTTTGTCCGGGGAAACGCCGAGCCTTGTCGCCAGCTCCGCCATGCCGAGCCGCTCCTCGACCGCATCCTCCATGATGGCGATGGCCGACAGCACCAGCTCGTTCTGCACGCCGGTGCGCAGCCTGAGCGGCATCAGCTTGCGATCGAGCGTCGATCGCAAAGGACTGTGCACGAACCATTCGGCGACGCCCGCCGCGAGCTCGGCGCCATAGTCGCCGGTGATGATCTCTAGCATCATGTCGAGGCTGCCGACGCCGCCGGCCGAGGTGAAACGCTTGCGGTCGATGACGAAGAGATCGCGCCTGAGCTCGATGTCCGGGAAAGCCTCGGTGAAGGCGGCCTGGCTGGTCCAGTGCAGGGTGCAGGCATGGCCGTCGAGCAGGCCGGCGCGGGCGAGGAAGAACGCTGCATCCGCCACCGCGCCGATATGCGCGCCGCCGCGCAGGCTCTTGCGGATCCAGCTCACCGCCTCTTCGGCGACGAGATGGTCGGCATCGCCGCCCGAACAGACGACGATGCGGTCGACCTTCGGCGCGTCGGAGGCGGAAAAGCCGGGCTGGATGACGACGCCGTTCGAAGCCTCGACCGTGCCCTCATCGGCGCCGACGATCACCCAGCGGTAGCATTCGCGCCTGGCAAGCACATTGGCCGCGCGCAGCGGTTCGATCAGCGACGAGAACGCCATCATCGGAAAGCCAGGGAAGACCAGCACGGCGAAGGCGAGGGGGGCTTCGCCCGCCGCCGGCTGCGCGCGGTCGCGTTTGCGGTTGGCGGAATTGGAAGTCACGATGCTCTTTCCTGAGGCGGCTGGAACTGTAGCGGGT
>NZ_RZSG01000620.1:0-3637 GCF_003997725.1 Mesorhizobium sp. M4A.F.Ca.ET.050.02.1.1 | reverse complement strand
CGGTGCGAGCCGCGCTCGACAATTCACGGCGCAAGATCAGGAAAATGCTGGTGACGCGCAACGCCGCCGAGCGGCTGGCGATCGCCGACCTCGCCGCCCTGCCCTTCAAGGCCGAGCTGGTCGAGCCAAAGGAGATCGACAGGATCACCGGGTCGGATGCCGTGCATCAGGGCGTGCTGATCGAGGCCGAGCCGCTGAAGCCGAAGCGCCTTGACGCGCTTGGCGACACTCAGTTGGTGCTCGTGCTCGACCAGGTCACCGATCCGCACAATGTCGGCGCGATCCTGCGCTCCGCGGTCGCCTTCGGCGCCGGCGCGCTGATCACCACGGCCCGCCACAGCCCGCAGGAATCGGGCGTGCTGGCGAAATCCGCCTCCGGCGCGCTGGAACATATTGATCAGATTGAGGTGAAGAACCTCGCCGACGCGCTCGGCCAGTTGCATGAGGCCGGCTTCCAGACCATCGGCCTCGATTCGGACGGACCGGCCGAGTTGGAGAAAACATTCGCCGGCGACAAAATCGCGCTGGTGTTGGGCGCCGAAGGCAAAGGCCTGCGTCAGAAGACGCGCGAGACGGTGACGGCGCTCGCCCGCCTCGACATGCCGGGTGCGATACGCTCGTTGAACGTTTCCAACGCGGCGGCGGTGAGCCTTTATGCGGCGCGAAAGTTCCTTTCCGAGGATTGAACGAGCGACCTGGATGTTCGAGACGTTCTCAGATCGGGGCGAATGGCTTGCGTTTCTTGCGAGCACAATCGGCACTCTACGAACGCTCACTCCATCGGAGTTCTACGACGAGGCGAACGACCGCTACCATGTGTTGATGGAAGACATATTTCGGCTTGTCCATACGCTTGAAAATCCCGCCGATATCAAAAAATTTCTCGACGATGCCTATTGGGAGACCTGGCTGCCCAAAAGTCCAGGAGACTTGACCTCCATGGACGCCACGGAGATCCATCATCGGGTCGCCTGCAACCTGGCCGATGAAAGGTGGGTTGACGGAGCTCTCGGCCAGGCGTTCGAGAACGGCACACTTGTTCCTGCGCTTGAGCGGATCGGGGCTGAAATCGACAAGTTCAAGCTGGCGGACATCAACCAGCAATTTCCCTAACCACATCGCGATTTGCGCCGACGCTCATCTCGTGGTTGCGCGGAATATGAGAAACGGGCTCCGGCGTTTGACGCAGGAACCCGTTCTTGGCAGGCAAGAGCTGGCAGCTTGGGAACGTTGCGCCGCCTTCTCCCGACCTATGCTGCTTTGCCCTTGGCTTCGGTTGCTTGGCCGCCGACCTCGAAATTGGCCATCCGCTCCAGCGCCCTGACCAGCGCCGAGTGATCCTCCTTGGCACCTCCGTTGGCGGCGCAAGCGTTGAAGAGTTGCTGCGCGGTGGACGTATTGGGCAGCGAAACACCGAGCGCCTTGGCGCCCTCCAGCGCCAGGTTGAGGTCCTTCTGGTGCAGTTCGATGCGGAAGCCGGGCGCGAAGGTGCGCTTGATCATGCGCTCGCCATGCACTTCGAGGATGCGCGAGGCGGCGAGCCCGCCCATCAGCGCTTGGCGAACCTTGGCCGGATCGGCGCCCGCCTTCGAGGCGAAGACAAGCGCTTCGCCGACCGCTTCGATGGTGAGCGCCACGACGATCTGGTTGGCGACCTTGGTCGTCTGGCCGACGCCGTTCGGGCCGACGAGGGTGATGTTCTTGCCCATCTTCTCGAACACCGGCTTTGCGCGCTCGAAGGCTTGTTCCTCGCCGCCGACCATGATGGTGAGCGAGGCAGCCTTGGCGCCGACCTCGCCGCCCGATACCGGCGCGTCGAGATAGTCGCAGCCGAGATCGTTGATCTTTTTCGCGAAGGTCTTGGTCTCGATCGGCGAGATCGAACTCATGTCGATGACCAGCTTGCCCTTGCTGAGGCCCGAGACAACGCCATTGTCGCCGAACAGGACGTCGGCGACTTGAGGCGTGTCAGGCACCATCGTGATGATGATATCAGCCGCCTTCGCCACGGCGGCATGGCCGGTGACGGTCTTCAGGCCTTTGCCGATCAGGTCAGCCGGCGGTTTGGAGCGATGGTCGCTGGCGACGACGGGGTAGCCGGCATCCAGCAAATGCCCCGCCATCGGAGCGCCCATGATGCCCAGTCCGATGAAGCCGATGGTTTCCATTGTTTCGCTCCTGAAATTCGTAACTGCAACTAGCCGAAGGTACGCCGCTGCCCCTCATCCGCCTGCCGGCACCTTCTCCCCGTATAGTGACGGGGAGAAGGAAGGCTTTAGGCGGCCGCGCTGCCCTGGCCGGCCAATGCCTTGAACCAGCCCAGCCCTGCGTCCGTGCCAGCCTTCGGCTTGTATTCGGCGCCAATCCAGCCGGCATAGCCGAGCCGGTCGATGTGCTCGTAGAGGAAGGGATAGTTGATCTCGCCCGTCCCCGGCTCGTGACGTCCGGGATTGTCCGCAAGCTGGATATGCGCGATACGGTCGAGGTTTGCCTCGATGGTACGGGCGAGATCCCCCTCCATGATCTGCATGTGGTAGATGTCGTATTGCAGGAACAGGTTCTTCGAGCCTATGCGGTCGAACAGCGCCAGCGCCTGGCCGCTGTAATTGAGGAAGAATCCCGGAATGTCGCGCGTGTTGATCGGCTCGACCAGCAGCCGGATGCCGGCCTGCTCCAGCTTCTCGGCCGCGAAAGCCAGATTCTCGGCAAAGACGTTCTCCAGCACCGCTCGGTCGGCTCCCTGTGGGGCGATGCCGGCAAGGCAGTTGATCTGCTCGCAGCCGAGCGCATGCGCATAGGTGATGGCCTTGGCCACCCCTTGCCGGAATTCCGGTACCCGATCGGGAAGCACGGCTATGCCGCGCTCGCCCTTTGCCCAGTCGCCCGGCGGCAAGTTGAACAGAACCTGCGTCAGCCCGTTCTTCTTCAGGCGCGCGGCGACGACGTCCGGCGCATGATCGTAAGGGCCGATATATTCGACGCCCTTGAAGCCGGCGCGGGCGGCGGCATCGAAGCGGTCGAGGAACTCGTGCTCGCCGAAGAGCATCGACAGATTGGCTGAAAAACGAGGCATTCTTTTTCTCCTTCTTTTTGGCTGGCCCACGCCGAGCCGGAGTCGCAGACAGGCGCGAAGCGTCCAAAACGGTGACTTTCGAGAACCGGAGCGGAGCGTACTTTCTGTACGTGAGCACCGGAGGCGCAGGAAGGCGCCGTTTGCAGGCCTGCCTTACCTGAATATCAGCACGCCTAGTCCAACATCATGATGGCCGTCGGCGCATCCTCATTGCGTTCGGCCAATTCCTCGAACTCGGTGATCTTGTCGATTTCCGTGCCCATGGAAATGTTGGTGACGCGCTCGAGGATGAATTCGAGCACGACCGGAACCTGGTGCTCCTTCATCAGGCGCTGCGCTTGCTTAAAGGCGCCGGCGAACTCTTCCGGCTTACGCACCCTAACCGCCTTGCAGCCCATCGCCTCGGCGACCGCGACATGGTCGACGCCGTAGCCTGCCTCGGGGTCGTTAGCGCGGTTGACGTTCTCGAAGGCGAGGCTGACCTCGTAGTCCATCGAGAAGCCACGCTGCGCCTGGCGGATCAGGCCGAGATAGGCGTTGTTCACGACGACGTGGATGTAGGGC
>NZ_RZSG01000061.1:0-15832 GCF_003997725.1 Mesorhizobium sp. M4A.F.Ca.ET.050.02.1.1 | reverse complement strand
CGGGCGAGCAGCAGTAGAGATAGCCGTGCTCGCGAAAGCCGAGGTCGGGCGCCGGCTCGTCCTTGTAGAAGGGCGCCATGCGCTCCTGGAAGCCGCGGATGATCTCGATGCCGAACTGGCTGATCTTGACGTTGATCGGATTGGAATATTGCTGGCGGATGGCGCTGGTGGAGAGCGCCGTCGAGGAGAATTCGTAGCTCGAGTCGCGCTCGACCACGAGGATCGAGGCGCCATTGCCCAGCGCCTGGGTCAGCCAGTAGGCCGTCGACGAACCGATGACCGCGCCGCCGACGATGACGATGTCGTAGGCGGTGCGCGATGGCGCTTTGTAAGGGGGGATCGCCATGACTTTTCCTAGTGGTTGAACGAGGCGATCAGGGCATCCGAGCCCCGTGCCAGCAGGCTAAGGTCAGAACCGACGGCGACCATGGTGAAGCCATCTGTCAAATAGCGGTCGGCGTCGGCCTTCACCGGCGCCAGGATGCCGCTGGCCTTGCCCGCCGCGGTGGCGGACCTGCGCACGGAGGCGATCGCCTCCTGGACATGGGAGGCATTAGGATTGCCCATCGCGTCCATGTTGGTCGAGAGGTCGCCGGGGCCGACGAAAAGGACGTCCACGCCATCCACGGCTGCGATCGCGGCGGCATTGGCGACGCCGGTTTCGTCCTCGATCTGCACGGCGAGAAGCTGCTGTTCCCGCGCTTTGGCATGATAGCCGGCGATGCGGCCGAAGGCGTTGGCGCGGTGGCCGACCGAAAAACCACGGAAGCCGCCCGGGGCATAGGTCATCGCCGCGACGATGGAACGCGCCTGATCCGCTGTCCGTACGTTCGGGATCATCAGGCTGCGGCCGCCGATATCCATTGCCTGCTTGATCAGGCTGGCGTCGTCGGAGGGTAGCCGCACGACCGCCTCGCTGTCGAAGCCGCCCATCACCTGAAGCTGCGCCATGATGCTGCGCAGATGGTTGGGACTGTGCTCGCCGTCGACCAGGACCCAGCCGGCTCCGGAGCCGGCGACGATCTCGGTGGTGAGGGCGGAAGCCAGCGAGCACCAGATGCCGATATGGGCTCGGCCGGCAGAAATGGCGGCCTTCAGCGAATTGACGCGCTCCTGCATTTGCGATCGTCTCCCATGAGAAGAAGGTGCATTGAAATTTGTATGATGTCCTATATCATACGCCTCGCTTGGGCTGCAAGACGCTTAGACGCCGCACAGGAGTTGGCACATGAAAATTGGCTTTATCGGGCTTGGCGTCATGGGAGCACCGATGGCGCGACATCTCGCCGATGCCGGATACGAGATCGTCACGGTTCTGAACCGCTCTCCTCTCCCGAAAGATCTGCAAGCGTCGGTTGTTGCCTCCCCTGCCGAGGTTGCCCGAGCATCCGAAATCGTCATCACCATGCTGCCCGACACGCCGGACGTGGAGCGCGTCCTGCTCGGACAGAACGGCGCGCTGGAGGGACTGTCGGCCGGCAAGCTGGTCATCGACATGAGCTCGATCAGTCCGATCGCCACGGCGGAATTCGCGGCAAGGATTCGAGAGGCCGGAGCCGGCTATCTCGACGCTCCGGTCTCGGGCGGCGAGGTCGGCGCCAGGGCGGCGAGCCTCACCATCATGGTCGGCGGGCCGGCCGCCGAGTTCGAGCGGGCGCTGCCGATCTTCGAGAAGCTCGGCAAGAACACCACCTTGATCGGCGAAAAGAACGGCGCCGGCCAGACCTGCAAGATCGCCAACCAGATCATCGTCGCGCTCAACATCGAGGCGGTGGCCGAGGCGCTGGTCTTCGCCAGCAAGGCCGGCTGCGATCCGGCCAAGGTGCGCGGCGCGCTGATGGGTGGCTTCGCCTCGTCTCGCGTGCTCGAAGTGCATGGCGAGCGCATGATCGCGCGGACTTTCGCGCCGGGCTTCCGCATCCGGCTGCACCAGAAGGATCTCAACCTTGCGCTCGAAAGCGCCCGCGCGCTCGGCGTGGCGCTGCCGAGCACGGCCACGGCGCAACAGCTGATGAATGCCTGCTCGGCCCGGACAGGCGGCGCCGAAGCCGACCACTCGTCCCTCGTCAAGGCGCTCGAGATCCTCAGCGCCCATGAACTGTCAAACGGAAAGGAATGAACCAATGCGCGGTACCGGCAAGGCCGACGTCTTCGTCATGCTGGCCCATCCCGTGGGCCATGCGAAGAGCCCCGGCATGTTCAACGAGATATTCGAGCAGAAAGGGCTCGATAGCCTGATGGTGCCGCTGAGCTGCCGCCCGGAGGATTTCGACACCTTCTGGGCCGGCATAACTGCGGCCGAGAACATTCGCGGCGTGATCATCTCGGTGCCGTACAAGGTCCCGGTCTACCACAAATGCAGTGCTGCTCACGATCGCGCCGCGCGGGTGCAGAGCGCCAATTCCGTGCGCAGGCTGCCGGATGGAAGCTGGTACGCCGAAAATTTCGACGGCGTCGGCTTCATCGACGGGCTGAAGGCAGGCGGGCATCCGATTGCCGGCCGGCGCATACTGCAGGTCGGCGCCGGCGGCGCCGGGGCATCGCTGACCTACTGCCTGGCCGAGGAAGGCGCGGCGGAGATCCGGCTGGCCGACATCGACACGGATCGCGCCGGGAAACTCGCCGCGCTGGTCGGCAGGGCGTTTCCGAACTGCCGCATCGAGGTTGGCGAGCCCGATCCGTCAGGCATGGACATGGCGATCAACGCGACGCCGTCCGGGCTGAAAGCGAGCGATCCGTTGCCGCTGGATGTTAGCAAGCTGACTCCGGAGATGACGGTGGTCGACATTATCATGGAGCCGGCCGAGACGGCGCTGCTCAAGGCGGCGAAGGAGATCGGCTGCCGCATCCAGCCCGGACGCCCGATGATGGATTTCCAGGTGGAAGCCATGGCGGAATTCTTCGATATCGAGCGCAAGGAACGCCATCATGGCTGAGGCTTTGACCGCCGTCATCATCGGCGGCACTTCCGGCATTGGGCGCGCGATCGCCCTGCGCTTCGCCGAGGACAGCTATCAGGTGGTCGTCGCCGGCAGGGACTCCGAACGAGGCAAGGAGACGGCTCTCGCCTGCGAGACGGCGGGCGCGCCGCGTGCCCTGTTTGTCCAGACCGACGTCGGCAATCCCGCCTCCGTCGAGGCGCTGGCGCAAGCCGTCGTGGGGGTGCTCGGCACGCCGCATGTCGTCGTCAACTGCGCCGGCGTCCTGCAGAGCGGCAAGCACGTGCTCGACCAGGACCTGGACGAGGACGAGAAGATGTGGCGGATCAACTATCGCGGCACGCTGCTTGGCTGCCAAGCATTCGGCCGGCTGATGTCGGCCGCCGGGCGCGGCGCGATCCTCAATGTCGGCTCGCTCGCCTCCTTCGCGCCGCTGTCACTGCCGGCCTACACACCCGGAAAGCATGCGGTGCTGGCGCTGACGCAGATCCTTGCGGCCGAACTCGGCCCGCACGGCGTTCGCGTCAATGCGTTGGCGCCGGGCTACACGCTTTCGGACGGGCTGAAAGCGAAGATCGCCAAGGGTGAGCGCAACCCGGAAGCCATACAGGCCACCACCGCGCTGCGCCGCTTCGTCGAGCCGCGCGATGTCGCCGAGGCCGCGCTGTTCCTCTGCTCCGAGCGCGCCGCGTCGATCACCGGCGTCACCCTGCCCGTCGACGCCGGCTGGCTCGTTCAGGCGCCCTACGCGCAATATCTGCAAGGCAACCCGATCCGGCAGACGCCGGCAATCTGACAAGGACGATCCAGTGGGCGATATCCAGCGCTTTGACTTCGACACCCGCATCCACCACGGTGTCATCCACAACGGCACGCTCTATCTCATCGGCCAGGTCGCCCAACCCGGCCAGTCCGCGGCCGACCAGATGCACGAGGTGCTCGGCAAGATCGATGCGCTGCTTGCCAAGGCCGGCACGGACAAGAACCGCATCCTTCACGTCCAGATGTGGCTCGACGACATCAGAGACTTCGACGAGGTCAACACGGTCTGGGACGCCTGGATGCCGAAGCAACACGCGCCGGCGCGCTCTTCCGGCGAGGGCCGGATGGCGAAGCCCGGCATGCTGGTCGAGCTGATCGTCACCGCGGCGGTTTGAATGGTTCTGCCGGTTCGGGCATCATCCCGAATCGGGCGAGAGGGAGACTGATGACGAAGCGCAAGCCGCTGTCCACCGTCGTGGCCGAGAGCCTGTCCGAGAAGATCCGTTCCGGCCGGCTGCCTCCCGGCGCGCAGCTGCCGACCGAGGCGGAGCTGTGCGCGGCATACGACGTCAGCCGCACCGTGGTGCGGGAAGCGGTGGCGCGATTGCGTTCCGACGGCATGGTGGTGCCGCAGCAGGGACGCGGCATGTTCGTCAGCGAGACGCCGGCGCCGCGCAATTTCTCGATACCGGACGAGGCGCTGAGGACCTTGCCGGAGACCATCGCCCTGCTGGAACTCAGGCTGAGCGTCGAGGTCGAGTCCGCCGGGCTCTGCGCGGAACGGCGGAGCGAAGCAGAGGCGGGCGCGATCCGGGCCGTAATGGAGCAGGTCGACGCCCAGCAGGCGGATCCCGCCGTCGTCCAGATCCACTACGACTATGATTTCCACCTGGCGATCGCCAAGGCCGCGCGCAACGAATTCATCCACGGCTTCCTGGTCTATCTCCGGCCGATGATCGTGCCGCGCTTCCAACTCGGCTATGTGGTCGAACCCGCGCTCAAGGACAGCTACTACGCGCGCATCCACAGCGAGCACAAGGCAATCGTCGATGCCATCGAAAGGCAGGACGGCCGCGCCGCCCGCCAGGCCATGCGCAAGCACCTGCACAACAGTCTCGGCCGGGTGCGCGCGCTCGCCCGGGCCTCGGGCGTCGAGGCGACCGACGCCGAGCAGAAGGCGGCGGCGGCGGCGCTGTTCACCGAGAAGAACAAGCCCGTGCCGACGGCCGGATAGGCTTCGCCACCTTCGATGCGGCGCGCGTTCGCCGAGCAGGGCCGGCCGGGCGTTCACGAAAGCCATGTTTTTGCTCGATCGGCGGCCGAAAGCCCAGGTTCACGCGCTGAAAGCCTTACTTTGCCTGGGTTTGCGGGTTTCGCGGCTGCGCAAGCGCATTGGAATATTCCAGCCGCCAAAAAGGCCTTCGAAAGTTTATCTTTCCTTTTTGCTGGTTTTCTTGGTTTCGCGGCACCGGTCAAAGCCGCACAGTGAAAGCCAGGCAATCGGGGAAAGCCCACGTGACGACAGCCTTCATCACAGGTGCGACGAGCGGCATAGGGCGGGCCATCGCGGTCGCGTTGAGCGACGCGGGTTACGACGTCTATGCCGTCGGGCGCAGCCAGGCCGCGCTCAAGGAGTTGCAGGCCGAGCGGCCGGGCATCGTGCCGATCGCCGTCGACGTTACGGACCGCGAGGCGCTGGAATCGGTCGTGGCCGATCTCACCATCGACGTGCTGATCAACAATGCCGGGATCATGCCGCCGCTCGGCAATTTCGCCGACATGAAGATCGCCGACATCGACACCGCGCTCGAGGTCAACGTTAGCTCGGCAATCCTGCTCACCCGCCTCGTCGTGCCGCAGATGCGCGAGCGGCAGTCGGGGCACATTCTGTTCACCGGGTCTTCCGCCGGCCATGCGGCGTTTCCGAACGTCGCCGTCTATTCTGCCACCAAGGCGGCGATAGCCGGCTTTGCCGCCGCGCTGCGCGCCGACCTCTCCCCTCACGGCATACGTGTCACCGAAATCGTGCCCGGCCGCGTCGAGACGCAGCTCTACAAGGACATACTCGACGCGGAGGCCCGGGCCGCCATGTACGCCGGGAACGTCGCCGTGCAGCCGGACGACGTAGCGAGCATGGTCGTCACGCTGCTCGGCCTGCCCGCATGGGCCGACGTAACCCGCTTCGACATCATGCCGACCCGGCCGACCAGCCCAAGCGGCAGCAAGCAAGGAAAATAGGATGAAAGACCTTTCCGTTCTCATCGTTGGTGGCGGCGCCGGCCTCGGCGCGCTTTTGGCACGGATGGCCGTGGAGGCCGGGGCGGCAAAGATCGGCATCATCGACATCAACCAGGACGCGGCCGAGAGCGCGCTGGAGCCGGCCAAGGCCAAGGGCCTGCCGACCGCGTCTGCGACCTGCGACATCCAGGTCGGCCCGCAGTGCCACGCCGCTTTCGAGGCCATCGTCTCGAAGCTCGGGCGCGTCGACACGCTGATCAACTGCGCCGCGATCTACCCGCGCCGCCCACTGCTCGAGATCACCGACGCGGAGTGGGACGCCTCCAATGGCATCAACATCAAGGGCACCTACCACATGATGGCGGAGGCCGTCCGCCACATGCAGTCGCAGGAGCCGAAAGCGCAAGTGCGCGGGCGGATCGTCAACCTGACCTCGGTGGATGCGTTCAAGGCGCATCCGCAGAACGCCCATTATGCGGCGACCAAGGCTGCCGTCGTCAGCCTGACGCGGTCCTTCGCCCATCACGTCGCCAAGGACGGCATCCTGGTGAATTCGGTGGCGCCGGCCGGCATGGCGACGGAGAAGGCAAAAGCCCTCGGCTTCCTCGAGGAACTGGCCAAGGCAAGCCCGCTCGGCCGCGGCGCCGAGCCCACCGAGATCGCCGAGTGGGTGCTGATGACCGGCGGCCCCAAGAATACCTACATGACCGGCGAAAACGTAATCGTTTCAGGTGGTTATATCTACGCATGAGGCGACATTCCGCAGCCGCCGGCGGCGGAAAATACAGCAGTGCATGATCGACGGAGCCCAAGCAAAGAGGAGGCGGAATTCACGATGACCGGCAAGCTTCGCCTTCCCTCGCTCAATGCGCTCAGGGTCTTCCATGCCGTCGCGCAGCACAAGAGCTTCCGGCAGGCGGCCGACGAACTGCTGGTGACGCCGCAGGCGGTCGGCCAACAGATCAAGCTCCTGGAAGACACGCTGCAGGTGACGCTGTTCGAGCGCAAGGGCCGATCGATCGAACTGACGGAATCGGCGATCCTGCTGTCGCATTACGTCAAGGCCGGCTTCGACGAGTTCTCGGAAGGCGTCCGCCGCGTCACCAAGTCGAACTACCGGGATCGCATCAACCTGAATGCGAGCCCGTATTTCGCCACCCACTATCTGCTGCCCAGGCTTTCGCTGTTCCGCGAGATCCTGCCGGGCGCCGACCTGCGCCTGACGACGATGGTCGACCTGCCGGATTTCGGGCGCGACGACATCGATATGACAGTGCAGTGGGGTTACGGCAGCTGGCCCGACTACGACACGACGCTGCTGGTGCCGGACCCGAAGATCATCTGCTGCACGCCGGCGATCGGCGAGAAGATCAAGTCGGCGCACGACCTGACGAAGTTCACGCTGCTCGACACCGTCAAGTCGAAGCGCCTGTGGCCGGATATATTGCGGCACCTGGGGGTGGAGCTGACAGATGGTGACCGCAGCATCAGCTTCGACGATGCGGCAACCATGCGCCGGGCGGCCTTGCAAGGCATCGGCGTGGGCCTGGTTTCCGTCATCGACGCCGAGGAAGACTTCCGGTCGGGCGCGCTCGTTGCGCCGATCGGCCGCGACGCCATTGCCGACATGAAGCCGGAGGAAGTCCCCGGCTTCTACCTTGTCGTCCCGCGCGGGCATCTGCGTGTGAAGGCTGTGGCCGCGCTGCACCGATGGCTGGCGCAGCAGGACTGGCGAAGCGACCTCAAGATTTCCTTGCCGAAACCGACCCCGCTTTCCGACTAGGAAGCGGCTTCGCGACCGAGTTCCGAACGCTGTTTCGGACTCCAACAAAAACAAGAAACTGAACAACCTCAACAGTGGAGACAACACCATGAAAATGATGCAATGGGGGGCTGCGGCCCTGGCCGTTGGCCTGGTTCATTTCGCGGCGCCGGCCGAGGCCGCGGGCGGCAAGACGCTCGAAACCGTCAAGGCACGCGGCTTGCTCAACTGCACCGGCCATGACGGCTCCTATCTCGGCTTCGCCGAGGTCGACGACAAGGGCAACTGGAAGGGCATGGACATCGACCTCTGCCGGGCGGTGGCCACGGCTGTGTTCGGCGACCCGGCAAAACTGAAGGTCGTTCCGATCAGCTGGGCCCAGCGCTGGCCGTCGCTGCAATCGGGCGATGTCGACATTATCATCAAGGCCTCGGGCGGCACGCTCAGCCGCGACACCGAGCTCGGCCTGCAGTTCTCCATGTCCTATTATCTGGGCACGACCAAGGTGATGGCGCACAAGGAGCTCAACCTCAAGTCGCTCAAGGACGCCGATGGTGGCACGATCTGCATTCCCGCCGGCACGACCATCGAGCAGCAGGTCGCCGCCTATGCGCAGAAGGTCGGGATCAAGCTGGAACCGGTCGTCATCGAAAAGACGGAAGAGCTCGAGCAGGCATACTTCTCGGGTCGCTGCGACATGTACGCCCAGTGGGGGCCGGTCCTTGCAATCGCGCGCGTGGCCAAGGGCAAGGTCGACGATCACGTGATCCTGCCCGACGTGCTTGCGGTCGAACCCGAAGTCATGATCGTGCGTCAGGGAGACGATAACTGGGTCGACGTCGCCAACTGGACGCTCACCGCCCTGCTCTTCGCCGAGCAGGAAGGCATCACGTCGAAGAATGTCGACGAGATCAAGGCCAAGCCCACCTCGCCGGCAGTCGCGAAGTTTCTGGGTGCGGCACCGGGCATGGGCAAGGGTCTCGGGCTTCCCGACGACTGGGCCTACAACGTCATCAAGAAGGTCGGAAACTATGCGGAGATCTTCGATCGCGATCTCGGCAAGGAGTCGCCCTACAAGATGGATCGTGACCTGACCAACCTCTGGAACAATGGCGGCGTCCTGTTCCCGCTGGTCATCGACTGACCGTTCTTAACGCGTCCCGCTCTGAGTTCCGCCCGGTCTTGCCGGGTGGAACCGGCGGCAATTCGGGAGATTGGCAAATGGTCAGCCTGCTGAGAAATCAGAGGGTCCGCAACGTTTTGTTGCAGGTTCTCTATGTCGGCTCGCTTGCAGCACTTGTGCTTGCCGGCGTGATGATCGCGCGGCGCAACCTCGCTGAACAAGGGATCACTTCGGGATTCGACTTCTTGTACAAATCGACGGGTTGGGACGTGAACTTCTCGCTCCTGCCCGCCACAGCCAACGACCCCTACTGGTGGTTCTTCCTCATCGGCATCGTCAACACCCTGTTCCTGGGCAGCGTCGGACTGCTGCTGGCAACGGTCGTCGGGACGATCGTCGGCCTGGCGCGGACGTCCTCCAACGAATTGGCGCGGCTGCTCGGCCGAACCTATGTCGATGTCTTCCGCAACATCCCGCTGATCCTCCAGGTCTTCTTCTGGTACGCGATCATCACGCACCTGCCGACGCCGCGCGCCGCGCACGAAGCCTGGGGCATGCTGCTGACCAGCCGCGGGCTCTACCTCCCTGCTCCCAATGTCGGCGGCGTGGCAATGGCGCTGGCCATTTTGTCGGTGATCGCCGCTGTGGTGCTGCCGGTCTGGCTTGGCCGGACATCGCGGCTCAGCCAACCGGTCGGCGAGCGCCGCACCATCCAGCTCGCCGGCATGGCAACGGCGCTTGCCTGCGCGGTCCTCATCCTGATCGTCGGTCGTCTGCCAGATGCGCCGCTGCTCGACTTCCCTGCCCTGCAAGGCCTCAACCTAAGGGGCGGCCTGCGCATCCCACCAGAGTTTTCCGCGCTCGCGGTCGCCATCGCCATCTATGGCGGCTCCTACATCGCCGAGATCGTCCGCGGCGGCTTCAAGGCCGTCGGCAAGGGCCAGGTGGAGGCGGCACTCTCGCTGGGGCTCAGCCCATGGCGGGTCTTCACGCTGGTCAAGCTGCCGCTTGCTCTGCGCGCCATGCTGCCGATCCTCGCCAACCAGTATGTCTGGCTGATCAAGGCGACGACGATGGGCATCGCAGTCGGCTTCACCGACTTCTTCATGATCGTGGCGCTGACCATCAACCATTCCGGCCAGACGCTTGAGGCGATCGGTATTTTGATGGCGGGCTTCCTGACCATCAACCTCAGCCTCGCCGCAGTGTTCAACCGCATCAACAAGGCTATTGCCCTCAAGGGCAATCAACTGAGGGGGTGAGAGATGGAAATGGTCTTTGTCGCGCCACCTGCTCCCAGGAGGATCGAGGACCTGAAGCGGCGCTTCTTTGCGACGCCAGTTCAGGCGCTGCTGTCGTTGATCTCCCTGGCGGTAATGGTCTTCCTTGCCTGGAAGTTGCTCAACTGGGCGATCTTCTCAGCTGTTTTCACGACAAGCGGCGGCCCTGAAGCCTGCCAGGCGGCGGCGGGAGCCTGCTGGTCGGTCATCGCCGCAAGATGGCGGATCATCCTGTTCGGCCTTTATCCCTTTGAGGAGCAATGGCGCTCGGCGCTCGCCTGCGTCGCCGTGGTGGTGATGACGGTGCTGAGCTGCATGCCGGCCTTCTGGACCGGGCGCCGCATCGCGCTGGTCTGGGGCGCCGGAACGGCCCTCTATTACATGCTGATGAAGGGCGGGGTACTTGGCCTCGCCTATGTCGGCGAGGAAGCATGGGGCGGGCTGGCGCTGACCCTCTTCATCTTCGTGACCACCTGCCTGATCGGCTTCCCGCTGGCGATCTGCCTGGCCTTGCTGCGCCGGTCGGAACTGCCGTGGATATCGCGGACCACCGGCATCATCATCGACTCGGTCCGCTCGCTGCCGCTGATCTCGATCCTCTTCACCTTCGCCATCGTCCTGCCGTTCGCGCTGCCGCAGTGGCTGGCGGGCGACAAGCTGTACCGGGTAATCCTGGGCTCGGCCCTGTTCTTCTCCGCCTACCAGGCGGAGATCGTCAGAGGCGGCCTGCAGGGCGTTCCCAACGGACAGGAAGAGGCCGCCATGGCACTCGGCATGAGCTATTGGCAGCGCATCGGCCGCATCCTTCTGCCGCAGGCCATGCGCAACGCGCTGCCGGCCACGATCAACCAGTTCGTCATCTCGTTCAAGGAGACCTCGCTGGTGGTCATTGTCGGCTTCTTTGAGATCCTGGCGTCGGGCAACGCCGCCTACGGAACCGGCGAGTGGCGCTTCGCCTATGTCGAGGTCTACGCCTTCATCGCTTTCATCTACTTCGTCTTCGTTTTCAGCCTGTCCCGCTACGGCGCCTTTCTCGAGCGCCGCATGTCGGTCGGCGAACGCTAGGGAGGCCCGCATGACCATAGGCAATTCGGGTGAATCCGGCGGGCCCGCGGTCCGCATCGAGAACCTCGACAAATATTACGGAGCCTTCCACGCGCTGCGGAACATAGATCTTTCCGTGGGGCGGGGAGAGAGGATCGTCGTCTGCGGTCCCTCCGGCTCCGGCAAGTCCACCATGATCCGCTGCATCAACCGGCTCGAGCAGCACAATGGCGGCCGCATCACCGTGCTCGGCACCGAACTCAACGACGATGTCGGCAACATCGACGAGATCAGGCGGGAGGTCGGCATGGTGTTCCAGCACTTCAACCTGTTCCCGCATATGACGGTGCTGGAGAACTGCATGCTTGCGCCGATGATCGTGCGCAAGCAGCCGCGCGCGGAGGTCGAGGCGACCGCACGGCGCTATCTGGAGAAGGTCCGCATCCCCGAGCAGGCGATGAAGTTTCCCGGCCAGCTCTCCGGCGGCCAGCAGCAGCGGGTGGCGATCGCGCGTGCCCTTTGCATGCAGCCGCAGATCATGCTGTTCGACGAGCCGACCTCGGCGCTCGATCCGGAAATGATCTCCGAAGTGCTGGACGTCATGGTCACGCTCGCCTCCGAAGGCATGACGATGATCTGCGTCACGCATGAGATGGGCTTCGCGCGCCGGGTCGCCGACCGGGTGATCTTCATGGACGCCGGCGAGATCGTCGAGCAGGCGCCGCCGGAGCAATTCTTCGCCGGCTCCGAGATCGAGCGCACGCGGCAGTTCCTGTCGCAAGTGCTGGGTCATTGAACGGCATTCGGGAAGATGCAACGTTCCGCAGCTGCACGCCGCCAGCTGTCTCCCGGGTATTTCGATGACTGATCCCACCGCCGTGCTGAGCGAGATTCTCGGGCCGAAAGGCTGGCTTTCGGGCAGCGATTCCGAGCCCTACCAGCGCGACTGGCTCAACCGTTACGGCGTGCCACCGCTTGGCGTCGCCAGACCGGCGAGCACCGCCGAAGTGGCTGCGGTGATCAACGTGTGTCGGGAGGCTGGGCTGGCGGTGGTGCCGCAAGGCGGCAACACCGGGCTTTGCGGCGGCGCAGTCGCGGAGCAGCCCAACGCGGTGATCGTCTCGCTGTCGCGCATGGCGGCGATCGGCAAACCGGATCTCGACAGCGGCTCGATCATCGTCGAGGCAGGCGTCGTGCTCGCCGCGCTGCACGAGGTGCTGGAGCCGCACGGCCTGATGTTCCCGATGCATCTCGGAGCGGAAGGCAGCGCCAGGATCGGCGGCCTGATCGGCACCAATGCCGGCGGCAGCCTCGCATTCCGCTACGGCATGATGCAGGACCTGGTGCTCGGGCTCGAGGTCGTGACCCCGGACGGGGTGGTGTGGGACGGGCTGCGCGCGGTGCAGAAGGACAATGCCGGCTATCAGCTGCGCAAACTGTTCTGCGGCGCGGAAGGCACGCTCGGCATCGTGACGCGCGCGGGGCTCAGGCTCTACCCGACGCCAAAACAGCAGGCGGGCGCGCTCCTGGTCCTGCCCGACTTTGCCGCCGCCGTCTCCTTCGGCGCTTTCCTGCGCGGCGAGGCCGGCGAATTCCTCACCGGGCTCGAATTCTTCTGCGATCTCGGCCTGGAGCTGGCGCTAAGGCATGTGCCCGATCTCGCCTACCAGTTGGAGACAAGGGGCGACGTCTATCTGCTCGTCGAGCTGGCTTCGGGTTCGCTTCGGGTTCCCCTGGACGAAATCCTGAACTCGGCGCTGGAATGGGGCATGGAGCAAGGCCTGGTGCTCGACGGCGCGCTGGCGACATCGGGCGCGCACCGGGCCCAGTTCTGGCGACTGCGCGAGGAACAGCCGGAGGGACAGCGGCTGGAGGGCGAGCAGCTCAAGCATGACATCTCGGTGCCGCCGGGCGCCATCGCCCGTTTCATCGAGGCGGGCGCCCGGGTCTGCCAAGACATCCTGCCCGGCGTGCGGATCAACCCGTTCGGGCATCTCGGCGACGGCAACATCCACTACAATCTGTCGCCGCCGGAAGGCCGTGCCGATTTCGACGGCAAGGCCGGGCGGTTGGCCGAAGCGCTGTCGGCGCTCGCCACGGAGATGGGCGGCAGCTTCGCAGCCGAGCATGGGCTTGGCCGCGCCAAGATCGCCATGGCCGATCGCAATCGCGATGCGGTGGAGCGGGACCTGATGGCGCGGCTGAAGGGCGCGCTCGATCCAAAGGGCACCATGAACCCCGGCGTTCTGGTGCGCCCGCCACTGTAAAGAAAAACTTTCGAATGGACCGCATTTCTTGATTTCGTCCCGGCCTGCCTGCGTGCAGGTATAGATCCGAAAAGGCAGGCTCGATCCGCTTGCCGCCAATCGTGAGGATGCCGAAGCATGGTCCGCAATGGCGGTCACCTTCTTGTCGAGTGCCTGATCGCGCTTGGCGCGAGCAAGAGCTTCGGTGTTCCCGGCGAAAGCTATCTCGCCGTCCTCGACGCGCTGCACGACACCCATGGCAAGCTCGACTACGTGCTTTGCCGCAACGAGGGCGGCGCGGCCTTCATGGCCTCCGCCTATGGCAAGCTGACGGGCTCGCCCGGCATCTGCTTCGTGACGCGCGGCCCGGGCGTGACCAATGCCAGCATCGGCGTGCATACGGCCATGCAAGACAGCTCTCCGATGATCCTCTTCGTCGGCCAGGTCGGCACCGACATGAAAGGGCGCGAGGCCTTCCAGGAGATCGACTACCGCGCGGTGTTCGGAACGGTCGCCAAATGGGCGGTCGAGATCGATGACGTCTCGCGTCTGCCGGAGATCGTGGCGCGGGCCTGGACCACCGCCCTGACCGGGCGGCCCGGCCCGGTTGTGATCGCGCTGCCTGAAGACATGCTCACCACCCTGACCGAGGCCGCGCCGCTCACCAGGCCGGCCGCGATCTTCGAGCCGGCACCGTCAGCGGAAGCGCTCGCCTCGGCGTTCAAGCTGCTGACGGGAGCCGAAAGGCCGGTGCTGCTGATGGGTGGCACCAACTGGACGGCGGAGGGACGCACAGCGCTGCAGGCTTTCGCCGAGGCCTCCGACATCCCTGTCGTGGCGGCCTTCCGCTATCAGGACCGGTTCGACAATCATTCGCCGGCCTTCGTCGGCGAGGCCGGCGTCGGCATGGTAGCGCATGTCAGGAACCTGATCCGCGAAGCGGACGTGATCCTGGCTATCAATGTCCGCTTCGGCGAGATGACGACGGACGGCTACACGCTGCTGTCGGTACCGGTGCCGCGGCAAAAGCTGATCCATGTGCATGGCTCCGACCGCGAGATCGGCAAGATCTATGTGCCGACGATCGGCATCCATGCCGGCCCGAACGCCTTTGCCAAGGCGCTGACCCCGGTCAAAGGCGGCTGGGCCGACTGGCGGGCATCCGCGCGCAAGGCCTATGAAGACACATTCGCGGCGCCCGTCCAGCCCGGCCCGGTGGACATGGTGCAGGTTGCCGCCTGGCTGCGCGACACCTTGCCGGCCGATGTCATCCTCACCAACGGCGCCGGCAATTTCACGGTATGGCCGAACAAGTTCTTCAAGTTCGGGCCGGAGGCGCGGCTGCTTGCTCCGCAGTCGGGCGCGATGGGTTACGGCCTGCCGGCGGCGATCGCGGCCAAGGTCGCGTTTCCGCAGCGAACGGTCGTCTGCTTTGCCGGTGACGGCGACTTCCAGATGAACTGCCAGGAACTCGGAACCGCCATGCAGGCGGGCGCGCAGCCGATCGTGCTGATCCTCAACAACGGCATCTACGGCACCATCCGCGCGCACCAGGAGCGCAACTATCCGGCCCGCGTTTCCGGGACCTCGCTCGAGAACCCGGACTTCGTGACGCTGGCGATGGCCTATGGCTTCCACGCCGAGCGGGTAGAGTCGACGGAAGATTTCGCCGCCTCGTTCGGCCGCGCGCTTAGCTCCGCGACCGGCGCCGTTCTCGACATCGCCATTTCGCCCGAAGCGCTCACGCCCCGGCAGACCCTTTCCCAGATGCGCGACGCCGCGCTCGCTTCCCAGAAGGCCAAGGCATGACCTCCAGAACTGACGACATCCGTCTCGGCGCGGACATCGGCGGCACCTTCACCGACATCGCCCTAGACATCAGGGGGACGCTGTTCTCGACCAAGGTGCTGACCAACTATTCGGCGCCCGAGCAGGCGATCCTAGACGGCATCGCCATCGTGACCCGCGATGCCGGCATCTCGCCTTCCGAAATCGGCATCATCATCCACGGCACGACGCTGGCGACCAATGCGCTGATCGAGCGGCGCGGCGCGAGGACCGCGCTGGTCACGACCGAGGGGTTCCGCGACGTGATCGAGATGCGGACGGAGAACCGCTTCGAACAGTATGATCTCAACCTGCAACTGCCGACGCCGCTGATCCCGCGCGAGGACCGTTTCACGGTCAAGGGCCGCATCGGCGCCGAAGGCCAGGAGTTGCAGCCGCTCGACGAGGCAGCGCTGGAGGAAATCGCTGATCGGATCGCGGCGGCCAATTTCGGCTCGGTGGCGATCGGCTTCATCCATGCCTACGCCAATCCGGACCACGAGCGCCGTGCCCGCGAAGTCCTCTCGCGAAAACTTAGCATCCCGATCTCGATCAGCGCCGAGGTGTCGCCGCAGATGCGCGAGTTCGAGCGCTTCAACACGGTCGGCGCC
>NZ_RZSG01000619.1:0-3648 GCF_003997725.1 Mesorhizobium sp. M4A.F.Ca.ET.050.02.1.1 | reverse complement strand
ACAGCCATGGTCCTGCTCCGAGTAATTCGCGGCCCGCCCCTCGCCCGTTGCATCGAGTTGAAAAATACGTTGATCAGGAACGATGGCACGATAGGATACGAAACGAAGCGAAATCAGAGCCTGCAAGTCGTTGTTTAAGAATGAAAAGTTATTTCTCCCGCCACCGAGAGATGGGAGTGATTTCAAGGAAATATTCAAACGGTTAGCGGCTGCGGGTGCGGGTCGGCCGTTGGGCAAGGATGGATTTCCTGCAGGCCCATGGACGCCCGAGCTTCTTGCAGAGGCGATTTCACAAATTGATTCCAACCGGATCGGGGTCGATCTGCGAACAGTGCAGCTTTGGTTTCAAGACAACGACAAGGGTATTAGCGCTGCCAACATTCGTTGGCTGGCGAGGGTTTTTGGCTGCGGTGATCCGGTGGCCACCAGCGAATGGCAGATGGAACTGAGTGCTGCGCAATCGAGGTTAGCGGCCAAGAGACGAGAATCGAAGAGCGCCGGAAGCAGCATTGCACGGGAGATTCCAGATACAGCACTGGCTGCGACCTTTGATGACGACACAGCGTCTCCGGCAGAGCTAAAACGGGATACTGACGCCAAGGGGCCAAGGCGGCGTTTTAGTTTGGCGAGGAAATCGGAGGCGTTTTTTACTCACGGATCTCCTCTGAATTTGCCGGCGTCGGTGTTTGCAGGTGTCACCGCTCTTGGGTTTTTGTCATATACTCTGGGGATTCACAGCGTGACGTATGGCCGGGCGGATGGCGTCGTCAAGCAGGTGGGGTTTCTTTGGACAGCGAATTGGACATTCGTCTTCATGGTATTTTTGCCACTGTTTTTTGCCTTCGTGACCGAGCTAGTGACCTTTTGGAAAGATGAAGGCCGCCCAAAGGTTGTGGGGAATGGCAATAAGATGGAAAGCGACGATGCCTGGGCGCGCAGCGTAGAAGCTTCTTCGTATTCATATTGGGCGGTTTTTTTGATTTGTGTGCTGTTCGCCGGTCTTTTTCAGTGGATCGGCGTGTCATTGATCCCGTTGATGAAAGGTGGTGGCGACTATGCGACGGATTGGGGCTCGTTAGCGATTGTGCGCCCCGAGGTCATATCGGTTCCAGAAGCGGTCGTATTCACCGGGCTCGCTTACCTATACATGTGCCTTTGCTTTTATCTGTTCTTCGTAGGTCTCATTTTGCTCTATACGGTTGTCCATGATCTTTGCAGAATTGGAGAAGCAGCGAGTAATCGACCGGAAGTGGATTATCAACACGAGCTCAACGAAGCCAGCCTCAGAGTGATGCGCGGAACTTTTCGCTGTACTGTTTTGGGGGTTCTGATCGGCATAGTCATGAAGGTTCAGAGTGCTTACCTGACATCGCGTGGAGAAAATGTCGTGGCTTGGTTGGTCGGCGATATGTCTTCAGCTTTCCATGGCGGCAACGACGTGAGCGATGGCATCGCCTATAGGATGCCGACGCACTACAGCAGCTTTCTTATCGTTATTTCGACCTGTGTGGTTTTTGTGTATGGGACCGTCCGTTTGGGCGTCGGAAGTCGGTTTCCGGTTCCTTTGTGGAAAATGTCGGCGATCGTGGCGTTACTCGTTACTGGCTACTTGCTGATCGATGCATTCGCTGGCTTTTCGATCCTTCTGGGCGTTGGAGGGCTGCTCGCGATATACGGCCTCATTAATCCCGGATTTGGGCGATGGCGAGCGAGCGAGTTAGGAAAAAATCACAGTGTATCATAGCTGGCTTGATCGTTGGGATGAGCGGCGTGCGCGACGCGGTGAGGAAGGGAAGAAGACAACGGATTTCATCCTTGACGCGGACCGTGCCTTTCCAGGCGCGGGGAAGATTGCAAGCATCGAAGAGTTTTGTGTCCTTGCCGACCAGGCCGTGGCCGATCCAGCCTTTTTCGATGAGCCGAGCGAGAGCGATCAGCGTTTCGACCGGAAAGATGGGTGGTTAAGATTTCCATCGGACATTGCGAGTGATATCGCGGCGAACAATGTTGTGTGGGCGAAAATCACGGAAAGCGGGTCGTTCGATCGGGCGATGGTGATCTTTCACCATTGGAATGCCGGCGCGCGGAACCGTCAGATTGCCAGTTTTTTCTTGCGGCGTGGTATCACCGTTGTCGAGATTGCCATGCCTTATCACTTCGAGCGCAGCCGTCCCGGCTCCGCCTACGCCGACTATATGCTTAGCCCCAACCTTGGGCGAACGGTCCAGTCAATGAGGCAGGGGGTATTGGACGGGCGAAAGCTCATACGTTGGTTGAAGAGCGAAGGCTACAGAGAGATTTCGGTTCTTGGTATGAGCTTAGGTTCCTGGGTCGCGGGGTTGATTGCTGCGCGCGATGCCGCCGTGTCAAAAGCCTCGTTGTATCTGACGGCGGGGAGTCTGGCGGACATGGTCTGGACGGGCCGCGCGACACGATCGATACGCGATAGCCTTGAGGCCGAGATTGAGCTGACCGATCTCAGAAGGGCCTGGGCTCCACTTAACCTGGAGAATTACGCACATAGTCTGGCACGGCCTGATCTCGATCTTCACGTTGTGTTGGCCAAGAGAGACAAAGTGGTGTTGCCGGAGCTCTCGGCGAGGTTCATGCAGAGGCTCAAGGACGCTGGAGCCAGGCCGACTGTTTTGGAATTGAACTGTGGTCACTATTCGCTCGCCATGCCGCCTTACATTTTGCTGGCGGGTTTGAGCTTGAATCGGTTTCTGTCGCGTGCGGACAACTCTGCCCTGGGTTGGCGGCGGAAGCGGTAGTTTCCTCGTGCGGCGCGCACTGCCTTGGCGATCTTGCATATGGCGTCGAGGTCGCAGTTTTCGGGATGAAATTTGCGGCCGGCTCACCGGCGCCTGGCCTTGTGCTCTTCGTGACTGCTGTCGCGCCATGCTTCGAGGAACTCGGCATAGCCGTGCGGGCCGCCGACGTCCTCTGGCGGCCCTGACCGGCCAGCTGGATTGCAGCGAGGATAATTGACGCCTGCGTCGCGCGGAAGGCGTTTCATACGGATCAGATGGCGCCAGTTGTCGCCGAAGTCGTACTCATAGAGGATCGTGATGGGCTGTTCGTCGGGATCGCAGGAAAAAACGAAATCGACCATCCGTAACTCGGTTGCCTCGAAGTTACGATTGGCGGTGAAGCCGTCGTCGTCGAACTCCGGCGCGCCATAGAAGATGCCGCCGATGTTGAACTGGTGCAAATAGCTATCGGTCCAAGCAAAGGAGGCCTGGAGCACCTCGTGGAGTTGGGCAAGGTTGAGCGCCATCGGCAGCTCGAGGGTGCGGCTAATCCCCGGCTCAATTCCGATAAATGCGGGCCTCTGCGCGCACGATGTAGCTGTCGGGAGCAAAAGGGTCGAGCATGTGGCAAGCATGCCGCGCGTGAATGGCGTGGGCAAGGGGGCGGCAATTACGGCGCGCGACGAAGTGGCGACGGGTGCCACGACATTTCGCGGGTAGGGAAACGCTGCTGCGAAAACAACCCCGATTGTTGATCGGCCAGCCGTCCCAGCTTATTCATAGGCGCTCAACGCCTCCTTCTACGCCAGCCGAGAGAACATGAGCAGGTCCAAAGACCATTGCAGGCCGCGTCGGCATCGAGATGACGACGAGCCGTTTTCTTTTCCGGAGAAGCTAT
>NZ_RZSG01000618.1:0-3658 GCF_003997725.1 Mesorhizobium sp. M4A.F.Ca.ET.050.02.1.1 | reverse complement strand
GCTGCCATGTCGAGCCGGACGTCCCGCAGATGATCACCGCCGATCCAGGCCGGGTGCGCCAGGTGCTGCTCAACCTCATCGGCAACGCCATCAAATTCACCGACACCGGCGGCGTGCTGCTCGGTGTCGCGCGGGCGCGCACCGAGACCACCGACCGCATCTGCTTCACCATTACCGACACTGGTCCGGGGCTTCGCGAAGAGGACATGGAACGCATCTTCGAGGAGTTCGAACAGTCGGACGGCACCTCAACCCGGGTGCATGGCGGCGCAGGCCTCGGCCTTGCCATATCCAGGCGCCTCGTCACCGCCATGGGCGGTTCGATTTCAGTGTCGAGCCGGCTCGGCGAGGGATCCGAATTCGTCTTCGAGCTTCCGGCCGTGGCCGCAACCGAGCCGCCGCAGAACCGGCAGGACATCCTCTCCGGCCGGCGCGCCGTGATCGTGTCGAAGAACGCGGTCGAGGCCGACGCCATCGCGCGCACCATCCGCGCCCATGGCGGCGCCGTCGACCTGGCGACGACGCTTGCCCAGGCAACGCCTTTCGCCACCGGCTGCGACGTTCTACTGGTCGATGCCGCCATGGAAAACAGCGACGGGCGCTTGCTCAAGCGCTTGCGCCAGAACGGTTTTGCCGACTGTGAGGCGATCACGTTAATCGCGCCGACCGACCGCGGCATGCTCGGCGAATTCCGCGCCAACGGCTACGCCACCTTCCTGGCGCGGCCGGTGCGCGGCGAGACGCTGCTGCGCGTGCTCTTGACCAGCCACGCGCCAGCCCTGCCCCTGCCGCAAGCCGACAAGCGCGGCGCGCCGCCCGTGCGCGCCGGCGGCCGCCGTGGCGAGCAGGGCCTGTCGGTGCTGATCGCCGAGGACAACGACATCAACGCCATGCTCGCCCGCGCCACGCTCCTGAAGGCCGGGCATCGCGTCAAGGTGGTCGGCAACGGCAAGGCCGCCGTCGAGGCTGTCACTGATGCCGGCCTGAAGCACCGCTTCGACGTGGTGCTGATGGACCTGCACATGCCGGTCATGGACGGGCTGGATGCCATCGCCGCCATTCGCCGCCACGAGGAGGCGCTGGCGGTGCCGCCCGTCCCGATCATGGTGCTGTCGGCGGACAGCCAGGAAAAGACCCGCCACACGGTACTGGCGCACGGCGCCAGCGGCTTCGTCACCAAGCCGCTCGACCCGGACGCCCTGGTCAGCGCTGTCGAGGCGCAGGTCGCGGCCTGAATTTTTTGCCCCCGGCACACGCCTTGGATTGCCTGGCTTTGCCCAGCTAAAGGTAGCCGGATGAAGGCATTCGCCAGCCGACGAAGTATTGCCCGCCGCTGCGTATCACGGTACTGTCACAATCCTGTTGCACCTACACCGTATCCCCGTGCCAAGAGGGATGGCTCGAAGGAGAATCACTCGTGCATACAGTTATGCCGGAATGTGACACTCGGCCGAATGCCGGCGGCGCCCTGCTCGCCGCGCGGACCGGCGATGCCGTCGCAACAGGCACCCCTCTCGGCCGCATCGGCAATCTCGAAGTGCGGCTTGCCCGCAACGAGGCCGAGATCGCGGCCGCCCAGGAAGTGCGCTACCGGGTATTCTATGACGAGCTCGGTGCCAGGAAGGACCTGTTCCAGGCGCAGAACCGTCGCGACGCCGACCGTTTCGACCCGCTCTGCGATCACCTTTTGGTGTTCGACACCTCGCTCCCCGGCCCTGAGCACCGCCGCATCGTCGGCACCTACCGGCTGCTGCGGCAGGAAATCGCGGCGACGGCTGGCGGTTTCTATTCCGAGGGCGAGTTCGAGCTGACCAAGCTGATCGCCCGTCATCCCGGTCAGCGTTTCCTCGAGCTCGGCCGCTCCTGTGTCCTGCCGGAATACCGTTCCAAGCGCACCATCGAGGCGCTGTGGCAAGGCATCTGGGCCTACATCAACCACTACGGCATCGGCGTGATGACCGGCTGCGCCTCCTTCCACGGCATCGTGCCGGCAGCGCATGCCGAGGCCTTGACCTATCTCGCCCATCACTGCCGCACCAATTCGGCTTGGGACGTCAAGGCGGTCGCGGGCCGTTACTGCCCCATGGACCTGATGCCGATCGAGGCGGTCAACGCCAAGGCCGCGATCGCGGCGATGCCGCCGCTGGTCAAGGGTTACCTGCGCGTCGGCGCCCGCATCGGCGACGGCTGCGTCATCGATCATGAATTCTCGACCGTCGACGTCTTTGTCGTCATGCCGGTCAAGGAGATCGGTGCGCGCTACGTCAACTATTATGGCGGGGAAGCCCAGCGCTTCGCGGCATAACTCAGCGAACAGCGAATACTGACCAGCGGGAGCTGCGTCAGCCCCTATTCGCTACTCCCTATTCGCTATTCGCTCTCTCTCATGGAATATCCTCCGGCCGCCGTCCGGGCCTGCTTTTGTAAGACGCAAAGGCCCAGCCGAATTTGAGCGCGCCGCCGCGCACAATGAATGCCGCGGCGAAACCCAGCAGACCCGCCGCCAACGGCGGCAGGCCGGCAAGGTCACCGACGGTGAAAAGGGCCGCACCCGCAAGAGCCGCCGTGACGTAGATCTCGGGCCGCAGAAGCACCGACGGCTCCCCCGCCAGAAGATCGCGCAGGATGCCGCCGAAGGTGGCGGTCAGCACGCCCATGATGGTGGCGACGACCGGTGAGCCAGTGATGGCGAGGCCCTTGGCGGCGCCCATCACCGAGAAGGCGGCGAGGCCGATGGCGTCGAGCCAGAGCAGCAATTTGTAGCGGGATTCGACCAGGTGGGCGCTGAAGAAGACTAGCACCGCGACCACCACGCAGATCAGCACATAGTCGCGGTTGGCGACCCAGAACACCGGCAGGTTGAGGATGACGTCGCGCAACGTGCCGCCGCCGATACCGGTGACGCAGGCCAGGAACAGAAAGCCGATGATGTCGAGTTGCTTGCGCGAAGCGGCAAGCGCGCCTGTCGCCGCGAAGACGGCGACGCCGGCATAGTCGAGAAGCTCGATGAGGTTCATGGGCTGAGCGAGTAGTGAATAGCGAATAGGGAGTAGGGCAATAGCACGAAGCCGCAGATTAGTATCTGTCCCCCTACTCACTGCTCCCTATTCGCTACTCACTATCAGGCATCCTTCTCGGCCTGCTCGTTCACCGGCCCCGGCTCGACCGGCGCCTCGGCGACAGCGGCCTTCGGGCCGCCCTTGGCGACGCCGACCATGGCTGGCCTCAGCACGCGGTCGCCGATCGAATAGCCGGGCTGGACGACCTGGACGACGGTGCCTGAGGGAACATCGGGATTGGGCACCTCGAACATCGCCTGGTGGAAGTTCGGGTCGAACTTCTCGCCTTCCGGCGCGAGCTTCTTCACCCCATGCCGCTCCAGCGCCGCAAGCATGGCGCGCTCGGTAAGGTCGACGCCCTCGATCAGGGCCTTGAAGCCGGCATCGCCCGACGCCTTGGCTTCGGCCGGAATGGCGTCCAGCGCGCGGCGCAGATTGTCCGACACCGACAGCATGTCGCGCGCGAAATTGGCCACCGCATAGGCGCGCGCGTCATGCACGTCGCGCACGGTGCGACGGCGCAGGTTCTCCATCTCTGCCGCGACGCGAAGCGCTCGGTCCTTCAATTCCTCGTTTTCCTTCAGCAGCCGCACCAGCGC
>NZ_RZSG01000617.1:0-3675 GCF_003997725.1 Mesorhizobium sp. M4A.F.Ca.ET.050.02.1.1 | reverse complement strand
TTTCGGCGGTGAAGGAGAAGGCCAGCAAGAGCTGAGCCCGAGGTTCTAGTCGGAACAGATTGCCATGTTTGAAGTCGGCTGGACCGAGATGCTGGTGATCGCGGTCGTCATGATCGTGGTCGTCGGGCCGAAGGATTTGCCCAATATGCTGCGCACCTTCGGCCGCACGACGGCAAAGCTGCGCGCCATGGCCGCCGACTTCCAGAAGCAGTTCAACGAGGCGCTGAAGGAAGCCGAGCTCGACGACGTCAAGAAGTCGGTCGACGAGCTCAGGGGGCTCAGCCCGGTCGCCGAGATCCGCAAGCAGCTCAATCCGTTCGAGCAGGCGGCGGCCGATGTCCGCTCTGGCGTCGATGCGGCGATGAAGCCGAAGCCTGCCGTCGATCCGGCCACGCCCGTTGCTTCGACGCCACAAGCCAGCGAACCGCTGAAGAACGGCGCCACGGTATTGCCTGGCGTCGAGGCGCCGGAAGCGACGCCGGCGGCGCCGATCTTTCCAGCGATGACCGACGATGCCGTGGTAACGCCGGCGGTTGCCGCTGCAACGGCGGCGCCGCAGACGGTGGAAGCCAAGAAGCCGGCCACGGCGAAGGCCGTCAAGGCACCAGCAACCGTGGCGAGGGCGACGGCTGCGAAGGCAAAGCCGACGCCAGCGAAAGCGGCCAAGCCAGCCGCGCCAGCAAAGACATCCAAGCCGGCCGCAACCAAGGCGGCGAGCAAGGCTGATGTGAAGCCCGCGCCGGCGACGAAGCCCGCGCCGGCGACGAAGCCCGCGCCGGCGACGAAGCCCGCGCCTAAGAAGACGGCGGGAGCCGCCAAGTGAGCGTCACGGACCAGGAAAGAGACGAAATTGAGAAATCGTCGGCGCCGCTGATCGAGCATCTGATCGAGCTGCGCCGGCGGCTGATCTGGTCGCTCGGCGGCTTCTTTGTCGCCTTCCTCGTCTGCTTCTTCTTTGCCAAGCGGCTGTTCAACCTTCTGGTCATCCCGTTCAAGTGGGCGACCCAGTGGGCCGGGCTCGACCCGCACAAGGTCGAGCTGATCTACACCGCGCCGCAGGAGTTCTTCTTCACGCAGGTGAAGCTTGCCATGTTCGGCGGCATGGTCATCGCCTTTCCGCTGATCGCTACGCAGATCTACAAATTCATCGCGCCCGGCCTCTACAAGAACGAGCGCAACGCATTCCTGCCGTTCCTGATCGCCTCGCCGATCCTGTTCCTGATGGGCGCGTCGCTGGTCTATTTCTTCTTCACGCCGATGGTGATGTGGTTCTTCCTCGCCATGCAGCAGACCGGCACCAACGACCAGGTGCAGATATCGCTGCTGCCAAAAGTGTCGGAATATCTCAGCCTGATCATGACGCTGATCTTCTCCTTCGGCCTGGTGTTCCAGTTGCCCGTGGTGACCAGCCTGATGACCAGAGTCGGCATGCTGTCGTCGAAGGCGCTGGCCGAGAAGCGCAAATGGGCGATCGTCATCGCCTTCGTCGTCGCCGCCGTGCTGACGCCGCCCGATCCGATGAGCCAGATCGGCCTCGCCATCCCGACCATCCTGCTCTACGAGGTCGCCATCTGGTCGGCCCGGCTGATCGAACGCGGCCAGGAGCGGGACCGTCTGGCGCGCGAGAAGCAGGAGGCCGGAGCGGAAATGGCCGAGAAGGCCGCTGATGCGTCGTCGACGCAGGCTCCAAGCTAGGCAGAGCCGGAAAAACACGGGCGGCGGCATTCGCCCGTCTTGCATCGATCATGGATGCGGTTTACGCCCTCGGGCCTTAGCCAAGGACGGACAACCATGCTTGACATCAAATGGATTCGCGACAACCCGAAGGCTCTTGCCGAGGCGTTGGTGAAGCGCTCGTGGTCAGCCGGGGAGGCGCAATCCACTGTCGACGGGCTGATCGCCAAGGACGAGGCGCGGCGCGAGCATTTGACAGAGCTGCAGGTGAAGCAGGAACGCCGCAACGCCGCCTCAAAGGAGATCGGCAACGCCATGCGTTCGGGCGACGCGGCGCTTGCCGAGAAGCTCAAGGCCGAAGTCGGCGAGATCAAGGCCTTCATCCAGAACGGCGAAGCGCGCGAGCGCGAGCTCGACAAGGCGCTGAACGACGCGCTGGCCGTGCTGCCCAACGTGCCGCTGGACGATGTGCCGGTCGGCAGGGACGAGCATGACAATGTCGTCAAGCGCATTGTCGGCAAGGCGCCGGCGCGGCCGAACTGGGTGAAGGAGCACTTCGAGGTCGGCGAAGCGCTGGGCATGATGGATTTCGAGCGGGCGGCGAGGCTTTCCGGCTCGCGCTTCACGGTGCTGACCGGCCAACTCGCGCGTATGGAGCGCGCGCTTGGCCAGTTCATGCTCGACCTGCACACGACCGAACATGGCTACGAGGAAGTCCAGCCGCCATTGATGGTGCGCGACGAGGTGCTGTTCGGCACCGGGCAATTGCCGAAATTCGAGGGCGACCTCTTCTTCACTCCGCATGGCGATGGCCGCCTGGGCTTGATCCCCACCGCCGAAGTGTCGCTTACCAACCTCGTGCGCGAGGAGATCACCGCGCACGAAAAACTGCCGTTGCGCTTTACAGCGCTGACGCCATGCTTCCGCTCGGAAGCGGGGTCGGCAGGGCGCGACACGCGCGGCATGCTGCGCCAGCACCAATTTTACAAGGTGGAGCTGGTCTCTCTCACCGATCAGGAGACGTCGATCGCCGAGCATGAGCGCATGACGGAATGCGCCGAGGCGGTGCTGAAGCGACTGGAGCTGCCGTTCCGCACGGTGACGCTGTGCACCGGCGACATGGGGTTCGGCGCGCGCAAGACCTATGACATCGAGGTGTGGCTGCCCGGCCAGAACGCCTATCGCGAAATCTCGTCCTGCTCGGTCTGCGGCGATTTCCAGGCCAGGCGCATGGATGCCCGCTACAAGGACAAGGACGGCAAAGGCAACCGCTTCGTCCATACACTCAACGGTTCGGGCACCGCCGTCGGCCGCGCGCTGATCGCCGTCATCGAAAACTACCAGAATGAGGATGGCAGCGTAACCATTCCTGAAGCGCTGCGGCCTTACATGGGCGGTCTGACGAAGATCGAATCGAAGTAATGCGCATTCTGCTGACCAATGACGACGGCATCCACGCCGAGGGCCTGGCGTCGCTCGAGCGCATCGCGCGTACGCTGTCGGACGACGTCTGGGTGGTGGCGCCGGAGCAGGATCAATCCGGCTACGCGCATTCGCTGTCGATCTCCGAGCCGCTGCGGCTAAGGAAGATCGGCGACAAGCACTACGCCGTGCGCGGCACGCCGACCGATTGCGTCATCATGGGTGTCAAGAAGATCCTGCCGGGCATGCCCGACCTCATCCTGTCCGGCGTCAATTCCGGCGCCAACATCGCCGACGACGTCACCTATTCGGGCACCGTCGCGGGCGCCATGGAGGGCGCGCTGCTCGGCGTCCGCTCAATCGCGGTCAGCCAGGCCTATTCCTATGCCGGCGAGGACCGCGTCGTTCCCTACGAGACCACCGAGGCGCTGGCGCCTGCGCTGCTGAAAAAGCTGGTCGCAATGCCATTGCCGGACGGCGTGCTGCTCAACGTCAATTTTCCGAATTGCGCGCCCGACGAGATCGAGGGCACCGTCGTCACCTCGCAAGGCAAGCTGGTGCACAGCCTGTGGGTGGACG
>NZ_RZSG01000616.1:0-3680 GCF_003997725.1 Mesorhizobium sp. M4A.F.Ca.ET.050.02.1.1 | reverse complement strand
GTTCAATGTCGGGCTCGCCGGCTTCGTCGCCATCGGCGCCTACACCTCGGCCTTGCTGACCACGCCCGACGATGCCGCACGCGTGGGCGGCTTCGGCCTGCCGATCCTGGCCGGCTGGCTTGGCGCCATGGTCGTCGGCGGTATTGCCGCCGCGCTGACCGGCATCGCCACACTGCGTCTCAGGTCCGACTATCTTGCGATCACCACATTCGGGGTCGCCGTCGTCGTGCAACTGGTCGCGCTCAACGCACAAAAGCTCACCGGCGGCCCGTTCGGCATCGGCTTCATTCCGCGCCCCTTCGGCAGCCTCGCCGAGACCCCATTGCTGTTCAACCTCTCCAACCTTGCCATCGTCTGCGCGGTCACGCTGATCGTCTATCTGGCCCTGGAGCACCTGTCGCGCAGCCCGTGGGGGCGGGTGCTGAAGGCGCTGCGCGAGGACGAACGCGCGGCGATCTCGCTCGGCAAGAGCGCGCGCTTCTACCGGGTCCAGGCTTTTGCCGTCGGCGGCGCCGTCATGGCGCTGGCCGGCGCGTTGCAAGCGCATTTTACCGGTTTCATCGCGCCCGACAATTACCTGCCGATCCTGACCTTCCAGGTCTGGGTGATGCTGATCGTCGGCGGCTCGGGCAGCAATACCGGCGCCGTCGTCGGCAGCATCCTGGTGTGGGCGATATGGGCAGGATCGGGCACCATGACCAGCATCCTGTTCTCGCCCGAGCAGCAGGCACGCGCCGCTTCGCTGCAAATCGTCGCCATCGGCGTGATGCTGTGCGTCATCCTCCTGGTCCGGCCGAACGGCCTGTTCGGTGAACGGCCGCGGCGAATGCGCTTCGGCAAGCGAGCGAAGGCCACCGCCAGCGAGAGGTCCTGAACCCAATGGCGCGACAGGAAGCGCTTTCGTTGTGGCACGCGGTCAGTCGCGATCGCCTTCCCCGGCCAGCGCTGGAAGACAGGCTCGATGTCGACCTTGCCATCGTCGGCGGCGGCTTTACCGGTGTTTCGACGGCCCTGCATGCCGCCGCCAAAGGTCTTTCGGTGGCTGTCCTCGAAGCCGAAATCATCGCTTGGGGGGCGACCGGCCGTAATGCAGGCTTCGTCGTGCCGAACTTCGCCAAGATGGATCCGGACGCCATATCCGCGCATCTCGGCCCCCAGCGCGGCGAGCGGCTGATCGAATTCGCCGCCGGCAGCGCCGACCTCGTCTTCGGCCTCGTAGAGCGGCATGACATCGCCTGCGACGCCGTGCAGAACGGCTGGATACAGGCGGCGCACTCATGGGCTGCTCTCGAAAAAATCCGATCCCGCGCGAGGCAATGGGCGGAGCGCGGCAGGCCGGCCGTGATGCTGGACCCCCAGCAGACCGAGGCGTTGACCGGTGCCTGTGGTTATGCCGGCGGTTGGATGGACCACTCGGGCGGGGTGCTCAATCCGGTCGAATTCGCGCGCGGCTTGGCCGATGCCGCCGAAAAGGCCGGCGCGCGGATTTTCGAGCACACGCGCGTCACATCGATCGACCGTGCGTCCGACGGCTGGACGCTGAAGACGCCTTCGGGTTCACTGCGTGCCGGCAAGGTGCTGATCGCCACCAACGCCTATGGCGGAGGGCTCAACCCGACACTGCGGCGGACCTATTTCCCGCTGAAGGTTTTCCAGATCGCGACACAGCCCTTGCCCCCGAAGGCGCGCCAGCGCCTGCTGCCAGGCGGCCAGGGTTTTTCCGACACCAGACGCAATCTCATCACCTTCCGCTTCGATGCCCAGAACCGGCTGATCAGCGGCGGCATGCATGTGGTGAGCGCGGGCGCCGACGGGCGCGTGCCGCAAATACTCTGGCGGCGAATAGCGCGGTGTCTGGAGCTGCCTGACCTGCCGCCGCTTGAGTATAGTTGGTCGGGGATCGCCGCCGTCGAACCGGATTTCCTGCCGCATCTGATCGACCTCGGCCCAAGTCTGATCGCCGCGCGCGCCTGCAACGGGCGCGGCATCGCCATGACCACGGCCATGGGCAAGGTGCTGGCCGACTGGGCGGCCGGGACAGAAGCGCGGAGCCTACAGCTGCCATTCGCGCCGGCAGCGCCGATCCCGTTCCACGGCCTGCTGCGCTATGCGCCCAACATGCTGTTGCCGTGGAGCATGCTGCGCGACCGGCTGGATCGGACTGGGTAGGGGAGGTTCCGACGGTCGCGGTGATCGCGACCTCGTCGCCGACTTTGATGCTGCCCTTCGCGCTACGCTAGCCGCAGCTGGCTGCGCATCCGCCGGATCGAGGCGTTCACCGCCTTTCTCGAGGCGGGCAACCGGAAGGCCTCCGACGTGATCGAGATATCGCCCGGCTGGACCGCTATTGGAAGGCGACCTGTCCGAACTATCGCTCGGTCGACTTCCCCGACTTCAAGCTCTCCCGCGGCAGCACCGACGAGCAAATCTCCGTCGTCATCGCCGACCAGGGGCTGGATCATGTGCAGCGGCCGACGCCGGCGTCGTTTCCAGCATCGTCTTGCGGCCGAAGCGCTGGACGACGAAACGGCCAGCCTTCTGGCCCGGAATCTCGATCAGGTTATAGGTGATCCAAGACAGCAGGCTAACCGTTGGCAGGACAATGAGAAGGACGATCGCGAAGCGAAGCGGCGCCACCAGATCGTGGCCATATTGCGTGATGACGAAAGCCGCGACCGGTTGGAGAACCAACAGATGGATCAGGTAGATGCTGAAGGAAAGCTCTCCCATCAGATGAAAGAACCGGTTGCCGAGCGTCGTGGCTATCCTTGCTGCCACGACGCCCGCCATTCCCGGCAGCATCCGATAGAGAACAAGAGCAAAGAAGCCCATCACCAGCACTTCGCGCATCAGCAGCTTTCCCGGCCCATATTCGCCGCCATAGGGCAGCGCCCCCAACAGCATGGCCAACGCCAGATAGAGAATGGGCCGTGGCCGGCTCTGATGCAGAACGCCGGCCAAAAGCATCCCGCACAGGAATACCTGCATCTTCAGCGCCAGGAACGACGGCATCGGAAAATGCACCGACATCTGCCCCATCGCAAACACGACGAGGCCGCCGAGCGCCGCCATCAGCACGGCGCTCCGTATCCAGTCGAGCCTGCGGACAAGCAGCATGACGGCCGGAAAGACCGCGTAAAACTGCATCTCCAGCCCCAGGCTCCAGTCGGGAAGCGGCGTGCGGTAGGCGAAATTCGGCAATAGGCCAAACAGGAACAGAAGATGGGCGACGATGTTCTTCAGGCCGCTGTCGAGGTAACGCTCGGGCGCCTGATGCGATCTCAGCAGGAAGTCGTCGATGACCGTCCTGGATTCGTAGAGATAGGGCCCGAGCGCCAGCGCCAGGAAAAGCATGACATAGAACAGCGGCGCTATCCTGAAATAGCGGCGTGTCCAGAATTTCAGCCAGGTCTCCGGACTTTGCCAAGGCTCCCTGTCCTGGCGAAGCTGGTAGTGGAACACCATCAGGAAACCGGACAGCATGATGAACAGATCAACGCCGAGATCCGGTTCGCCCAGGATCGGAACACGCCAGCCGGTCAGAAGCAGACAGTGCCCGACAAGCACCCACATCGCGGCAAGCGCCCGAAGCCCGTCCAGGCATTCGACACGGGATCGGGTCATGCTAACTCCTTGAGAGCGGGAGCTTCAGCAATGCAAATCGTTCATCAAGGCAGGCC
>NZ_RZSG01000615.1:0-3681 GCF_003997725.1 Mesorhizobium sp. M4A.F.Ca.ET.050.02.1.1 | reverse complement strand
TTGGCGGGGCGGGTGTTGCGCGCGGCTACCTGAACCGTCCCGAGCTGACGGCGGAGCGGTTCATCGCCAGCCCGTTTGTGGACGGCGACCGGCTGTACCGGAGCGGCGACCTGGCGCGCTATCTGCCGGACGGCAATCTGGAGTTTTTGGGCCGCAACGACGAGCAGGTGAAGATCCGCGGCTTCCGCATCGAGCCGGGCGAGATCGCCGCGCGGCTTTGCGAGCACGAGCTTGTCGGCGATGCGGTGGTGGTGGCGCGCGCCGATCGGACCGGCGACCAGCGGCTCGTCGCCTATCTGGTGGCGAAGCCGGCGGACGGCTCGGACGAGGCCGATGGCGCGCAGCTTGCTGCCTCCTTGCGCGCCCATCTGGCTAGCCTGCTGCCCGACTACATGGTGCCGTCGGCCTTCGTGCGGCTGGATAGGCTGCCGCTGACGCCGAACGGCAAGCTCGACTGCCAGGCGCTGCCGGCCCCCGACGACGACGCCTATGCGCACACCGTCTATGAAGCGCCGCAGGGCGCGGTCGAGACGCTGCTGGCCGGGATCTGGGCGGAGCTGCTCGGGGTCGAGCGGGTCGGACGCCACGACAACTTCTTCGAGCTCGGCGGCCACTCGCTGTTGGCCGTGCAGTTACTCAGTCGAGCATTAGATGTTGGGCTGAACTTTAGCGCCGCCGACCTCTTCCGAGCCCCTGTTCTGAAGGAATTTGCATCGAAGGTTCATTTGGAGCCACAGCCCAGGACTCCTGGAGTGATTTCCGTACAGGCGACCGGATCGCAGCCACCGCTCTTCTTTGTCCCCACAGGTTTTGGCGATTGTTCCTACGTACCCAGGTTGATGGAGGAAATGGACGTAGACTGTCCCGTCTACGCTCTGCCATGGCCCCCCTTCAATAACCTTGGTCCACCAACTCTTGAGGCGATAGCCGCGGAGACCATCGTGGCGATTAGAAAGATCCAGCCGCGGGGTCCGTATCGTTTCGCTGGATACTCATCAGGCGGAATCTTGGCTTACGCCATAGCCCAGCTCTTACTGGGTCGCGATGAGGCTATCTCTTTCATCGCGTTGATCGATGTTACGCTACCTGCAAACGTTACAAAGATATCACCCATCCAAATGGTACGAGACGTCGTGCTCGATTCTTTTGAATCCTTAGATGATGAGAGCTTCGAAGTGTTGGAGCAATTTGCTGGACAAAGTTCAATCGCTCAGCTGCTCGAAAAGGCTCAGCAAATTGGGGCAATACCTCTGGATCGTAATCTCAATAACGATGTTTTGATGTATGAAAGGACCGCCCGGTTTCACGAGGCGCTGCAGGCGTACCAAGTCCCAACCCTGCCAGTTGAGATACATCAGTTTTATGCCACCGAGGCTCTCTTCAGTTCTCCGGCACGACAAGCTAAGAGTTCATTATGCCCAGAGGCACGTTCGCCTATGCGGGGCTGGGACCGAGTCTTGAGTCCGGACGCCATTACTGCCCTACCGATTGTAGGCGACCACGTGACGATGATGAGTGTTCTGGAAAACCGCAAGGCTCTGGCCCGAGCGATTTCTACGCACTTAGCCGGGGTTCTTGAAAAAGATCCCTAGCGAACTGCACCGAAGGTTCTGGCACCCAGACGAGGTTCAGTCTCGGATCGCGACTCCCCAAATGTCGGAGAGTTCTGGCTCTGTGATCCAAAGATGGGAAGCATATTTGGTCTGCCGCCTCTACTGGTCGACGACCGAGTCGAGCAACTTCAAGGCCAAGCTGCATGAGCTGAGCTTGTCATCCGAAAAGCTCAAAGGGGACCAGATAGAATGGAGACTATCACCATTGATCAACAGAACATCCTCGTCGGCATCCGTCCCATCGAAGCGGGCGACGAAGCCACCTTGTACGATTCCGAAGTTACCTCGTTGGGACGCGCTGTTACCAAAGTTCGCCGCCAAAGCGGTGCTGCAAGAGTAGTCGCCAGAACACTCCTTGGGCAACTGGGATTCCCACTACTGCCGATCCTAAAGACGCGCTCTGGTGTTCCGATCTGGCCACCCGGCGTCGTCGGATCTTTGGCGCACCACGATACCGTGGCCGCCGCCGCCATTGCAGGGACCAAACGGATTGCGGCTCTCGGCATCGACATTGAGCCTAATGAACCTCTGCCGGAGAACCTGATCGAATTGATTGCCACCCCTAACGAGCAACGCATGTACGATCTACATCTGCTCAAGCGGCGGGACCTCTTCGTTTTGAAGGAGGCGGTGTATAAGGCGTGTTTTCCACTGTACAATCATTTCATTGAATTCCAGGATGTGGAAATTGATATCTCTGCGCGATTAGGGTACGTGGCGAAGGCAAATTGCACGTTTTCGCTCGAGTTACTTATTTCCAACAATGTAATCGGGTTGGCGTATTCATGGCCGAAATGGTGACCTTGCCCGCTGATCTAATCCGGTTGACGTTCGTTCTGGCCCGTCGAGAGGACTTGGACATATAAAGTAGCCGCTTTTCTCAAGAGATCATCGGAATTTGAAGGAACATGAGGACGGAGTGTCGGTTCGCGATCTGTGCCGCAAGCACGCGGTCAGCGACGCCGCGATCACAATGGAAGGGCCGCTTTGGCGGGATGGATGTCTCCGAGGCTCGGCGACTGAAGGCTCTTGAGGACGAGAACACGCGGCTGAGCGGCATCTGGCCGACACCATGCTCGACAATGCCGCGTTGAAGGATGTCGCGCCAGAAGCCAACTGCCTGCGACTGTTCCCGCAGACACGCTGCCTTTATCAACCAAAGACAAGGATCTCGGCGAGCCGGACCGAGGACAAGCGCTTGTCCGACTGGAGCATCAGCCACATGGCTTCAGCCAAACACCCAAGGTCAGCTTGGTCGAATGCAGCGGGGTATCGCGGCCGGCAAGCGCGATCGAACGCTTATAACCACGGGCCGGACAGGTTCTGTCTTCTGGCCACACCTAATTTCCAGCAATCGCCGGCAATGCTGTTCTTCCCGGAAGGATCCCCGGAAGGCCACGATCATTTCCTCAACGGTCCGAATGTTGGCAAGCGCCGCGAGCATCGTTTCAGGCATTCTCATCCCCTCCAGATCACCGTTCTGCATGGGAAGGCCATGACCACAAGCCTTTAGCTGTCTTTAGTTGACGAGCGTGCGACGATGCCGCTCGATATGACAACACGATATCCAGCAAGGCGAATCGTCTATGGAACCTACCCTGACCCGAACGGCCGAAAAACGGCAAACCCGCCAACCTGCTCTCTGCGCGGGGGTACTACCGGGAGAGCCGCGAGATTTTTGAGCTCCAGCGGCGGGCGGCCTCGGCCTCATAGCCGGCCTGGTACTGGTGCCCAATCTCGGCCGCCGGTTGGGCGTGGGGCGACGGCGCTGCAGTAGTTCCGGGGATGATGATGGCGGCCGCGCCGCTCGATTGTAGCGGGCGAGCGCGTGGAGAGACGATTTGCGAGATTCCGCGACAACTTTACACTCGCCGTTGACGTCGGAGACCTCTGCGAACATAAAATCCGACAACGTTTTCAGCTTGCCGCGTCTACGAGCCGCCCGTCTCGCCAGCCTAGGCCAGCGAGCCTTCGCCCGACTCATCAACTTGGAAGGCCCCGATCTCCCTCCGAGGAACCCGAACGATATTGCGATCATAGCCCACCCCAGAGGGGCCATGGGTAACCT
>NZ_RZSG01000614.1:0-3695 GCF_003997725.1 Mesorhizobium sp. M4A.F.Ca.ET.050.02.1.1 | reverse complement strand
GACACGGGCTCGGTTTCAGGGCCGGCGGACGCGCTGCGGGGCGAGGGCAAGACGGCGATGTTCGTCGCCATCGGCGGCAGGCTGGCCGGCATCGTCGCCGTCGCCGACCCGGTCAAGGCGACGACGGCCGAGGCGATCCGGGCGCTGCATGACAGCGGCTTGCGGATCATAATGGCGACCGGCGACAATGAGCGCACGGCGAGCGCCATAGCTGGCAAGCTCGGCATCGACGAAGTGCGCGCCGGCCTGCTGCCCGAGCAGAAGGGCGCGCTGGTCGAGGAACTGCGCACCAAGGGCGCAGGTGTCGCCATGGCCGGCGACGGCGTCAACGATGCGCCGGCACTTGCCGCCGCCGATGTTGGCATCGCCATGGGCACCGGCGCCGATGTTGCGGTGGAAAGCGCCGGCATCACGCTGGTCAAGGGCGATCTCAACGGCATCGTCAGGGCGCGCACGCTTGCCCAGGCGACGATCCGCAACATCCGCCAGAACCTTTTCTTCGCTTTCCTCTACAACGTGCTCGGGGTGCCCGTCGCGGCGGGCGTGCTCTACCCGCTCACCGGCACGCTGCTGTCGCCGATGCTGGCGGCGGCGGCGATGAGCCTGTCCTCGGTCTCGGTCATCGGCAACGCATTGCGGCTGAGGACGTTGAAACTCTGATCGAAGCTCCCAAATACGACTATCCATCAACAGGAGATACTGGATGACCTTGGCCAAGAAGATCGTGTTGCTGCTGATGGCGGCGGGAATGCTGCTCGCCGTCTTCCTCGAAAGCGTTCCGGCGCAGTCGCAGGAGATGAAGCACGACATGTCCGGCATGGCGATGGGCGCGGAGAGCCCTTCGACCGCCGGCTACAAGGCGGCGATGGACAAGATGCATGCCGCCATGATGGCAGATGAGTATTCGGGCGATGCCGACGTCGACTTCGTCCGCGGCATGATCCCGCATCACCAGGGCGCCATCGACATGGCCAAGGTGGTGCTCGCCAACGGCAAGGATCCGGAAATCCGCAGGCTCGCCGAAGGTGTCGTCAAGGCGCAGGAGGCCGAGATCAAGGAGATGCAGGCCTGGCTCGCCGCCCATCCGGCGAAGTAGGTTTTTGGCACGCGAGAAATCCGGGCGGGCTTGGCACCACTGGATTTCCTATCGCGGCTGTGATGCGATCCCGCCGTCAGTGAGAGCCCAGTCATGCCATCGACCATCAGAACCACCACATTGCCCTCGGGCGAAGCCGTCCAGGTGCTCGGCCAGGGCACTTGGAAAATGGGCGAGGACAGCCGCCACCGCGCCGACGAGGTGAGGGCCTTGCGGCTTGGGCTCGACCTCGGCATGACGCTGATCGACACCGCGGAGATGTATGCCAGCGGCGGCGCCGAGGAAGTGGTGGCGGAGGCCATCGCCGGGCGGCGCGACGAGCTGTTCCTGGTTAGCAAGGTGCTGCCGTCCAATGCCTCGCGCGCCGGGGTGAAGCGGGCCTGCGAGAACAGTCTGAGGCGTCTCGCCACGGACCGCATCGACCTCTATCTGCTGCACTGGCCGGGCAGCGTGCCGCTGGCCGAGACCGTCGAGGCTTTCGAGGCGCTGAAGGCGACCGGCAAGATCCGCCATTGGGGCGTCAGCAATTTCGACACCGATGAGATGGAGGAACTGGTCGGGCTGCGCGACGGCAGCAGCGTCCAGACAAATCAGGTGCTCTACAATCTTGCGCGTCGCGGCCCCGAATTCGACCTCGCGCCCTGGAGCCGGGAGCGCGGCATTCCGCTGATGGCCTATTCGCCGGTCGAGCAGGGCGCGCTGGCGCGCAATGGCCGGCTGGAAGCCATCGCCGCCCGCCACAACGCGACGGCCGCGCAGATCGCCCTTGCCTGGGTAATGGGCCAGGAAGGCCTCATCGCCATTCCGAAGGCGAGCAAGCCCGAGCATGTCCGCCAGAACGTTGCCGCGCTCGACATCAGGCTGACACCGGAGGACTTCGCCGAGCTCGACCGCGCCTTCCCGCCGCCCACCCGCAAGCGTGGGCTGGAGATGATTTGAAGCCGCGCCGCGTCAGGGCTTTGTAGCCAACCCCTTCAGCCTGTAGAGCGCCTCCAGCGCCTCGCGCGGCGTCATCTCGTCGGGATTGATCGTGACGAGTGCGTCGCTCAGCGCGTCGTTCTTTGCCGGCCTAGGTGCTTCGCGTTTCGCCGCCACCGAAAACAGCGGCAGGTCGTCGACCAGGCGATTGGCCTTGCCCGACACCTCGCCTTCCTCGAGTTGGTGCAGCACTTCTTTTGCCCGCGCCACCACGGCCTCCGGCAGGCCGGCGAGCCGCGCCACCTGTACGCCGTAGGAACGGTCCGCCGCGCCCTTGCCGACTTCGTGCAGGAACACAACCTCGCCCTCCCATTCCTTGACCCGCATGGTGACGTTGGAGAGGCGGGGGAGCTTGCCGGCCAGCGCCGTCATCTCGTGGAAATGCGTGGCGAAGATCGCTCGGCACCGGTTCTTCTCGTGCAGATACTCCACCGCCGCCCAGGCGATCGATAGGCCGTCGAAGGTCGCTGTGCCGCGGCCGATCTCATCGAGGATCACCAGCGCCCGCTCGCCTGCCTGGTTGAGGATCGCGGCCGTCTCGACCATCTCGACCATGAAGGTCGAGCGGCCGCGTGCCAGGTCGTCGGATGCGCCGACGCGCGAGAACAGCCGGTCGACGACGCCGATATGGGCGCTCTGCGCCGGCACGAATGAGCCGGTCTGGGCAAGGATGGCGATCAGCGCGTTCTGCCGCAGGAACGTCGACTTGCCGCCCATGTTGGGACCAGTCAAAAGCCAGATCGCGCCGGCCTTGGCGCCGCCCTCCGGCGAAAGATCGCAGTCGTTGGCAACGAACGGGCCTTCGCCCGAGCGGCGCAGCGCCTGCTCGACCACCGGATGACGGCCACCTTCGATTTCGAAGGCGAGGCTGGAATCCACCTCGGGCCTGCACCAGGCCTCGCTTTCCGAAAGCAGCGCAAGGGCTGCCGAAACGTCGAGCACCGCAAGCGCATCGGCGCCGGCGCGGATGCTGTTCGCCTCGGCCACGACTTCCGCCATCAGCCGGTCGAAAGTGGCGAGCTCGATGCTCAACGCCCGGTCGGCGGCATTGGCGATCTTCGATTCCAGCTCGGCGAGCTCCGTCGTGGTGAAGCGCATGGCGTTGGCCATGGTCTGCCGGTGGATGAAGCGGGCCTTGTTCTCGTCGCTGCCGGTCATTGCCGCATGGTGGTTGGCGGTGACCTCGATGTAATAGCCGAGCACATTGTTGTGCCGGATCTTCAGCGAGCGGATGCCAGTCTCCTCGATCAGCGAGCGCTCCAGCCCGGTGATCACCTTGCGCGATTCGTCGCGCAGCGCTCGCATCTCGTCGAGCTCGGCATGGTAGGCGCGGCGCACGAAACCGCCGTCGCGCTTGAGCAGCGGCAATTCCTCATCCAGCGCCAGGCTGAGATGGTCGCGCAGATCGCGCGGCAGAGCCTGGATCGATGCCAGCGCCGCCGCAAGTTCCTCGGGCAGGCTGATCGCCGCGAACAGCTGTGCGATGGCGTCCGCCGCCTCGAAGCCGGCGCGAAGCGCGCCGAGATCGCGCGGGCCGCCACGGTTGAGCGCGAGTCGCGACAGCGCCCGCGGCATGTCGGCAACGCTCTTCAGGTCCGTCCGCGCCGCCCGGCAGAGTCGG
>NZ_RZSG01000613.1:0-3702 GCF_003997725.1 Mesorhizobium sp. M4A.F.Ca.ET.050.02.1.1 | reverse complement strand
CTCGCGCTCTTTGCCCCCCTTGACGTCAGGGGAGGGGGGGGCGGCGCGAGGCCGCCCGCCTCAACCAAAGCTTACTTCAGCTCGACCTTGGCGCCGGCTGCTTCCAGCTGCGCCTTGAACTTGTCGGCATCGGCCTTGGAAACGCCTTCCTTGACCGGCTTCGGAGCCGCTTCGACCAGGTCCTTGGCTTCCTTGAGGCCAAGGCCGGTGATGGCGCGGACTTCCTTGATGACGTTGATCTTCTGGGCGCCGGCGTCGGCGAGAACGACGTCGAATTCCGTCTTCTCTTCGGCCGGAGCGGCGGCAGCGGCACCAGCGCCGCCAGCAGCGGCAACCGCCACCGGAGCGGCAGCCGAAACGCCCCACTTCTCTTCCAGGAGCTTCGACAGCTCAGCCGCCTCGAGGACGGTCAGCTTCGAAAGGTCGTCTACGATCTTTGCGAGATCAGCCATTTGCATATTCCTTCGTAAGGTTCGAACGTGTGTTTGTGATAGCGAGGAACGGCCTCATGCCGCCTCGTCCTTCCGGGCGTAAGCGCCGATGACGCGCGCGACCGAAGCCGCGGGTGCATTGACGATCTGGGCGATCCGGGTTGCCGGCGTGGCGATCATGCCAACCAGCTTGGCGCGCAGCTCGTCGAGCGACGGCAGTGTGGCGAGTGCCTTCACACCGTCGGCGTTGAGCGAGGTGGTGCCCATTGCGCCGCCGAGAATGACGAGCTTGTCATTTCCCTTGGCGAAATCGGACGCGACCTTCGGCGCCGCAATCGGATCCTCCGAATAAGCGACCAGCGTCTGTCCCTTGAACAGGTCGATGATCGATGCGGAGTCCGTGCCCTGAAGAGCGATTTTGGCGAGACGGTTCTTCGCGACTTTGACGGTGCCACCGGCGGCGCGCATCTTCGACCGAAGGTCGTTCATTTGCGCGACGGTGATACCAGCGTAGTGGGCCACGACAACTGAACCCGCGTTCGAAAACGCATCATTCAGGCCCGTGACGAGTTCGCGTTTTTCCGCTCTGTCCACTGCCTATCTCCAGTTGACCCCTGCCCCATCAATGGGAACATTCCCATTCACGATGACAGGCGTCGGGTTGCCTTTTGCCGGCCGGGCCATCCAGTAACGGATCTCCCGAACGACGCTCGAGGATCCTGCCCCCTTTCGCCACACCAATCGGCAGGCCGAATGGTGCGCAGACAAAAGGCAAACACGGTTCGAACCTTTCATTGGAGCTTCTCGCTCCTTTGTCGGGTCTTCACCCGTCTCATGCAGGCCCACATGAATTAAGGCTGTTGGGCCGCCTGCAATCTCGGACAGGATATCCGGAAGCCTTTCGGCCTCCGGGGTACCGGGCCGCCGACGGATCGGAGGACCGGAATTCTTTGCGGATCAGCCTGTTAGCGGCCGATCAGAACAGTTCGTATCAGGACGCGGCGAGCGTCGCGATGTCGAGCTTGAGGCCGGGCCCCATCGTCGAGGTGACCGACACCTTCTTGACGTAGTTGCCCTTGGCGCCGGACGGCTTGGCCTTGTTCACCGCATCGGCGAAGGCGCGCACATTCTCTTCCAGCGCCTTGACGTCGAACGAAATCTTGCCGACGCCGGCATGGACGATACCGGCCTTCTCGACGCGGAACTCCACGGCGCCGCCCTTCGAGGCCTTGACGGCAGCGGCGACATCGGTGGTCACCGTGCCGACCTTCGGGTTCGGCATCATGCCGCGCGGGCCGAGCACCTTACCGAGACGGCCGACCAGCGGCATCATATCCGGCGTCGCGATGCAGCGATCGAAATCGATCGTGCCCTTTTGGACGATGTCGACCAGATCCTCGGCGCCAACGATATCGGCGCCGGCGGCCTTGGCTTCCTCAGCCTTGTCGCCGCGCGCGAACACGGCCACACGCACCGAGCGGCCGGTGCCGTTCGGCAGATTGACCACGCCGCGGACCATCTGGTCGGCATGGCGCGGGTCGACGCCGAGATTCATCGCGACTTCGATGGTCTCGTCGAACTTCACCGAGGACCGCTCCTTGAGCAGCTTCAGCGCCTCAGGGAGCGCGTAGGACTTGTTCGGATCGATGCCTTCGCGGGTCTTGGCGATACGCTTTGCAATCTTTGCCATGATCTCAGCCCACCACTTCCAGACCCATCGAGCGGGCGGAGCCCTCGACCATGCGCATGGCCGCTTCGACGTCGTTTGCGTTCAGGTCCTTCATCTTCTGCTCGGCGATCGCGCGCACCTTGTCGCGGCTGATCGTGCCGGCCTTGACCTTGCCCGGCTCCTTCGAGCCCGACTTCAGGTTGGCGGCCTTCTTCAGGAAGTAGCTCACCGGCGGCGTCTTCATGACGAAGGTGAACGACTTGTCCTGGTAGTAGGTGATGACGACCGGGATCGGCGACCCCTTTTCCAGCTCCTGGGTCTGCGCGTTGAACGCCTTGCAGAACTCCATGATGTTGATGCCGCGCTGACCAAGCGCCGGGCCGATCGGGGGCGACGGCGTAGCCGAGCCCGCGGCAACCTGGAGCTTGAGCTGGCCTGCAACTTTCTTAGCCATCTCTATTCCTGCCTTTTCTCATGCCGGTCCCACTGTCAGGGAAGCACCGGCGGTTGCAGTCTGGTGGTGCGGTTCCCGCGGCCGGCTAAAGCCGCGTTCGCCTCCCACCCGTTCATGGCCGCGCGATCTTCGCGCCGCCTTCCCTGAGCCGTAGCGGCGCAGGGCATCCCGACGCCTTTCGGCGCGGGTATTCGGATCAGCCCTTTTCGACCTGTCCGAATTCGAGATCGACGGGCACAGCGCGCCCGAAGATCGAAACTTCCACCTTGAGCCGCGCCCGCTCCTCGTCCACTTCCTGGACGAAACCGTTGAACGACGCGAACGGGCCGTCCGAGACGCGGATCGCCTCGCCGATCTCGAAAGTGACCGAGGGCTTCGGCCGCTCGACGCCTTCCTGCACCTGGTTCAGGATGCGCTGCGCCTCGGTCTCGGTGATCGGCACGGGCTTGGAGTCGCCCAGGAAGCCCGTCACCTTCGGCGTGTTCTTGACCAGCGAGAACACTGCATCGGTCAGGTTGGCCTTGAGCAGCACATAGCCTGGGAAGAACTTGCGCTCGGCATCGACCTTGCGGCCACGGCGTATCTCCACGACCTTCTCTGTCGGCACCACGATCTGCTCGATGTCACCGGATAGGCCCTTCTGCTTGGCCTTGTTCTCGATGTCCTCGGCGACCTTCTTCTCAAAGTTCGAATAGGCGTGGACGATGTACCACCGCGCAGTCATTTCACGACTTCTCCGTAATCGCCGGACTTAGCGTCCCAGCCCCAGAATCCACTCGATCGCGTAGCCCATGGCTATGTCGGCGGTGAAGAAAAAGATCATCGCGATGACCGCGAACACCAGGACCATCACCGTCGAGATCATCGTTTCGCGTCGCGACGGCCAGGTCACCTTGGCGGTCTCCGCGCGAACCTGCTGGAGAAAGGTGAAAGGGTTTGTGGTTTTCGAAGCCATATGCCGCTCTGTCTTCAAGACCCGTTGGCCGGGTCTCCTGGATGATCCCGCAGGCCGGGACATGCCGCTCGGACTTCATGGCGGCGCCGAATCAGCGCATCCATTTCGCCCATGCAAATCGGACGCGTAAAGCCGGCTTCCCAGCTCCACGCGTCGCGTGTCTGTTCTGTCTACATAAAACCGATTCTTGATC
>NZ_RZSG01000612.1:0-3715 GCF_003997725.1 Mesorhizobium sp. M4A.F.Ca.ET.050.02.1.1 | reverse complement strand
CTGGAACCATGAAAGCCACCGTCGCCGACATCGCCAGGAACTGCGGGCTGTCGACCGCGACGGTCGACAGGGTGCTGAACAACCGGCCCGGCGCCAGCGCCGCCAACCGGCAGCGCGTCATGGAAGCGGCGAAACAGCTCGGTTACCTGCCTGTCGTCGACCAGGTGGCGCTGCCGTCGAAGCCGGCGCATCTGGAATTCTTCCTGCCGATCGGCAGCAATGCCTTCATGGTCGATCTCGCCCGCCATATCGAGGACTATGCGGCGCGCCTGCCGCTGGTCGCCTCCTGCCGCATCCACAGCCTTGCCGGCATCTCGCCCAGCACGCTGCAGGGCGCCGTCGAGAACCTGTCGCTCAAGGCGAACGGCGTCGGCGTCATCGCCGTCGATCATCCGAGAACCCGCAACATCCTGCGCGAGCTTGTCGAGGCCGGCATCCGCCTCGTCACCCTGGTGTCGGACGTTCCGGCGGCGCCGCGCTCGGCCTATGTCGGCATCGACAACCGGGTGGCGGGACGCACGGCGGCGCTGTTGATGGGCCGCTTCCTCGGCGGTCGCAGCGGTCATCTCGCCATGGTGGTCGGCTCGCGTTCCTACCGCGGCCATGAGGAGCGCGAAATGGGCTTCCGTTCGGTGTTGAGCGAGGAATTCCCCAACCTCACCATCTCAAGCGCCGTCGAGATCAATGACGAGCCGGAGGTGAGCTACACCGCGACGATGAAGGCGCTGCACAACGAACCGGAGCTGCTCGGCATTTACTGCGTCGGCGCCGGGCGCTCGGGTGTGGCAAAGGCGCTGCTGGAATCCAGGCCGCGCACGAAGCCGGTGTTCATCTGCCATGACCTGACCAGGGAGACGCGCGGCTATCTGGTCGACGATCTCTGCGATGTCGTCATCGACCAGAATGCACGACTGATCGCCGAGCAGTCGGTGATCCGCCTGCTCGGCTCGATCGCCTCCTCGGCGCCGTACCTGACGAAAAAATTCATCGAGCCGCGATTGATCTTCAAGGAAAACGTGCCGGTTCAATAGGTTAGCTTGCCTTGGCAAGGCTGCTTTGCCCGGATTTGTCGGAGGATTGCCGAGGGGTGCGGCAATTCTGCACATCAGCTATGCACGTTTCATGGTTGCCGAATCGTTAAGCAACCAGTACGTATCTGGGTGTCGGCCGTCTCCTCCTCCCAGATGTGATGCCGACGGTGAATGCGGTACACCTCCTCCCGTGCCGCATTCGAAATCGAGCCCGCTGCCTCCTCCTCCCGGCAGCGGGCTTTTTCTTTGCCCGCATGGAAAATGCGGAGGCGACGCCAGCCCCCTCACCCGGATTGCCAAATCATACTGGAAAATCAGGAGTGCTGGCCAATTGCGCGCCTAGCCTCTAGCTGTCGCCAGATTGGTGCTGAGTTCGAAAGCGACGCCCGATCCATCGGAGTGGGACTGCAGCACGGGCGCGCTCCCGCTCACGATGTCCTCCACGACCCGCTTGCGTTCCTGATCGGCCATTGCCTTGCCGGCAGCACTCATGCCGACCAGCGCCATCGTATTCAATCGCAGGAGGGGCGCGCCGTCCTCAAAGTGTATGGTGCGCGATATTGTCCTTGATCGAACGTCGTGGAAGCCGGCGTCTCGGAGCAGCGCCTCGAGCGGCGGCGCATTCCCAAAGCTGTGGCGCAGGTCCGCGATTGGGCCGAGGAGTCGCTCGGCGACGCGGCGGAGTTCTCGAAAGAAGGGGATTTCCTCATCGGTGCGCCAAGTGGCAACTGCCAGCCGGCCGCCCTGCGCCAGTGCTCGCCGCATTTCTGCCGCCGCGGCGGGCTTGTCGGGAAAGAACTGCAGCCCCTGCTGACAGACCACAACGTCGAACTGCTCTCCGTCACGGAGCGGCAGTGCGCCGGCATTGCCCACGCGCCAGTCGATGTCTGGCGCCACGGTGCGCGCGACGGCAAGCATATCTGGGCTGATGTCGACGCCGACAACACATCCGGCGGCACCGAGCCGTTCCCTGGCAACGCGCGCAACTATTCCTGTGCCGCAGGCGATGTCCAAGACACGATGGCCTGGAGTCAGCTTTACTTCTTCGAAGGTCACTTCGGCCCAAGGGCGGAAGAGGCTACCCACGAGCCAGCGCTCGTACATCTCCGGAAAACTTGCCTGACCCATTGCGTAGCTGGGCGCCTGATTCTGAGGCAGGATCACAGAGCCAGGATGAGGCGACGACATCAGCGCGCCCTGAACGACGCAATCAGGCCCTCCGCCATGCGCACGAACTGCGCGCTCGGGCCTTCCGACCCGACGCTCTGCATGGAGACCCGCGCGCCCTCGAGCAGCAGCGACAGCGTGTCGGCGAGAAGCTCGGCCTGGCCGATGCCGGCTTCGCGGCAGAGCGAAACTAGCTTTTCGCGCTGGGCTTCCTTCAATTCCTTGATGACGCGTCTGGCCGGATGATCGGTCTCGCTGAGTTCGACGGCTGCGTTGGCCATGTCGCAGCCGCGGCTATCGGCACTGAGCATTTCCGAAGCCTTTTGAACCCAGTCATGCAGCTGGGCTAGCTTGTCTCCGGGGTGCCTGGCTTCGAACTCGTCCCAAATCCGTGAAGCCTTTGCCGCCGTGGCGCGCAGGCATTCGATGATCAGGTCATCCTTGGATTCGAAGTGACGGTAGAGCGTCATCTTGTTGGTGCCGGCAGCCTCGGTGATGGCGTCGACGCCAACACCCTTGATGCCGTGCTTGTGGAACATGTCCTGCGCCGTCTCCAGGATCCGATCCCGGGGGCGAGAGCGCTCCACGACGCCGTCTGCCATCATGATCTCCTTTCGTTTCCAAAAATCCCTCGGCCACCTCTTGACTAAGGTGTTACCGGTCTGTAACTTCCAGAATGTTACTTACTGGTAACACCTATGTCTCTCCGCGTCAACGACAAGACCCGATCGGTCCTGCAGGGTGAGATAGGGCCAGAAACCTGCCTGTCATGCGGCTTCGGCCGGTGAAGAAGAGAAAAACGGTTCGCGATCATTCCGATGCGGGCCGCAAGCAAGGAACCGCTCCTATGCAGAAGCGCAAAGACCTGACGATCGACGAGGCCATCCGGGATCCGATGATCCGGCTGGTGATGATGGCGGATCGGGTCGACCCGCGCAGCTTCGAGGCGATGCTGCGTTCAAAGGCGGCCATGCAGGCGCCGGACCGCAAGGCGCTGCCGCGTTTTCTGGAAGACTCAAGCTCAGTGCGTAGCCGGCAGCTGTCCAGGATCGCCAACGCGTTTGGCGAAGCAAAAGCATTCAACGAGGCCTGCGTCTCATGGTGAACTATTTCGTCCAACGTCCGATCTTCGCATCGGCGATCGCCATCATCATGGTGCTCGCCGGCGCGATCGCCTATTTCCTGCTGCCGGTGTCGCAGTTCCCCGACATCACGCCGCCGCAGGTCGTGGTCAGCGCCCACTATCCGGGCGCCAGCGCGCAGGTCGTGGCCGATACGGTAACCACGCCGCTCGAACAGCAGATCAACGGCGTGCAGGGCATGACCTACATGTCGTCGACGAGCTCCAATGACGGCTCCTCGACCATCACCATCACCTTCGATGTCGGCTATCCGCTGAGCACGGCCGCCGTCGACGTCCAGAACCGCGTCTCGCAGGCCGCGTCTTCGCTGCCGGCGATCGTCAACCAGGGCGGCGTGACGATCAAGAAGCAGAATCCCAATTTCGTGCTCATCGT
>NZ_RZSG01000611.1:0-3716 GCF_003997725.1 Mesorhizobium sp. M4A.F.Ca.ET.050.02.1.1 | reverse complement strand
ACCATCACCGACATCGACGGCAACCGGCTGGACGATTTCTGCCTCGGCGACACCGGTTCGATGTTCGGCCATTCGCCGCCGCCGGTCGCCCGCGCCATCCGCCGGCAGTCCGGGCGCGGCCTGACCTATATGCTGCCCAGCGAGGATGCGTTGGCCATCGGCCCGCTGCTCCAGCAGCGCTTCGGCCTGCCCTTCTGGCAGATTGCCACCACCGCGACCGACGCCAACCGTTTCGCGCTACGCGTTGCCCGCGCCGTCACCAACCGGGAGAAGATCCTGGTCTTCAACGGCTGCTACCACGGCTCGGTCGACGAGACGATGGTGCGGCTGATCGACGGCAAACCGGTGAACCGGCCGGGGCTCGCCGGCGAATTCCGCGATCTCACCCGGGCAACGAAGATCGTCGAATTCAACGACATCGCCGCGCTCGAAGCGGCGCTTGCGGACAGGGATGTCGCCTGCGTCATCACCGAGCCGGTGCTGACCAACTCCTGCATGGTGCTGCCGGAACCGGGCTTCCACGACGCGCTGCGGCGCCTCACCCGTGCCGCCGGCACGCTGCTCCTGATCGATGAGACGCACACCATCTCCACCGGCCCCGGCGGCTACACGAGGAAGCACGGGCTGGAGCCCGACCTCTTCGTGCTTGGCAAGCCGCTGGCCGGCGGCGTGCCGGCGAGCGTCTGGGGCCTGAGCGACGAGGTCGCCAGCCGCTACGCCGCCTACAACAGGGTGAAGGCGCCTGGCTATTCCGGCATGGGCACGACGCTGTCGGCCAATCCGCTGCAGTTCGCCACCATGCGCGCGGCGCTCGAGGAGGTGATGACCGAGGAAGCCTATGCCCGCATGGACCGGCTGGCGCGGCGGCTGGATGCCGGGCTGACGGCCGTCATCGACCGCTACCGTCTGCCCTGGCATGTCGCCCGCGTCGGCGCCCGGGTCGAGTTCATCTGTGCCCCGGGCCCGCTGCGCAACGGCGGCGAGGCGGAGGCGGCGCACGCGCCGGAGCTGGAGGCCGCCATCCACGTCGCGCTGGCCAACCGGGGCGTTCTGATCGCGCCCTTCCACAATATGATGCTGATCTCGCCGGCCACGACGGCGGCTCAGGTCAACAGGCTGATCACCGCTTTCGCGACGGTTGCGGCAAGGCTTGCGGCATGAGACAAGCAGCGGAAGATTGGCGGCCAGGCCAAAGCAGAGTTCGATCATGACCTCACCTTCGGGCTCGACGCCCCGCGAGGCGAAAGCCTTTCTCGATGCCCACCCCGAAATCGAGGCCTTCGACATCGTGCTCACCGACGCCAACGGCATCGGCCGTGGCAAGATCGTGCGCCGGCACGAGCTGATGGGCATTTTCGAGGCCGGCCGGCACCTGCCGATCTCGATTCTCGGCCTCGACATCACCGGCGAGGACGTGCACGAGACCGGCCTGGTCTGGGACACCGGTGATGGCGATCTGAGGGCATGGCCAATCCCCGGCACGCTGGTGCCGCTGTATGGCACCAACCCGCCGCGCGGCCAGGTGCTGATGGCGATGCACCATCTCGACGGCCAGCCGATGTCGTCCGATCCCCGCCTGGCGCTCAAGCGGCAGGTCGAGCGCCTGGCGGCCAAGGGGCTGCGTCCGGCCGGCGCCTTCGAGCTCGAATTTTTTCTTCTTGCCAATGAGCGCGATGCCGACGGCAAGGTGCAGCCGGCGCATGCCGTGCTCGACGGGCGCCGCTCGGCCAAGACCGAGGTCTATTCGGTTGACCATCTGCACGGCATGGAGCCGCTGTTTTCCGACATCTATGCCGCCGCCAGCGCACAAGGCATCCCGGCCGAGACGGTGATTTCCGAATATGCGCCCGGCCAGTACGAGCTGACGCTCAACTACCGCAAGGATGTGATGCGGGCAGCTGACGACCTCGTCATGCTGAAGCGGCTGGTCAGGGCGCAGGCGCGCCGCCACGGTGTCACCGCCTGCTTCATGGCCAAGCCGATCGAGAAATACGCTGGCTCTGGCATGCATTTCCATGTTTCGCTGCAAGATGATGCCGGAAAAAATGTGTTTGCCGAAGCCGGTGGCGAGAGCTGGTCGCCGCCGCTGCTGCAGGGTCTCGGCGGCCTGATCCAGACCATGGCGGAATCCATGCTGGTGTTTGCGCCGCATGCCAATTCATGGCGGCGCTTCGTTTCGCAATCCTACGCGCCGGTGGCGCCGACCTGGGGCGTCAACAACCGTTCGGTGGCGCTGCGCGTGCCGGCTGGCGACGCCAGGAACCGCCGCATCGAGCACCGTCCGTCGGGTGTCGACGCAAACCCTTATCTCGTAGCCGCGACCGTGCTCGCCGGGATTGTGAAAGGCATCGAGGAAGGGCTCGACCCCGGCCCGGAAACCACCGGCAACGGCTACGAAGCGGCCGTAACGCGCACCACCATGCCGGTGGACTGGCGCGCTGCGATCGAGGCGGCGCGGGCGTCCGATTTCCTGAAAGAGGCGCTCGGCCCCGATCTGCACCGGACATTCGTCGCGATCAAGCAGGCCGAATATCTGCGCGTCGCCCGCACTGTCAGCGAGCTGGACTACCACCTGTATCTGCACGAGGTGTGAGCGGAACCATCGCCCGCCCCGTCCATTTCACCCTGGAATGGATGAGGCATGGGATGGCCGCCACGAACCAGGCAAAGGCACCAGTCAGGCGCGGGTTGGACGATGCCAAACCGGTCCTTGGCGAGGATGCTTCGATAGCCGAACTGCGCGCTGCGGCGAAGCCCTGTCGCCGCTGCCCGCTGTGGCGCGACGCCACCCAGACGGTGTTCGGCGAGGGACCTGAGAATGCCGAGGTGATCTTCGTCGGCGAACAGCCGGGCGACCAGGAGGATGTGGCCGGCAAACCATTCGTCGGCCCGGCAGGAAGGATCCTCGACGCCACGCTGAACGATGCCGATATCGAGCGGCGCAAAACCTACGTCACCAATGCGGTGAAGCATTTCAAGTTCGAGCCGCGCGGCAAGCGCCGCATCCACTCCAAGCCGAATGCCGGTGAGATCCAGGCCTGCCGTTGGTGGCTGGACAGGGAACTCGATCTCATCCAGCCAAATCTGGTGGTGGCGCTCGGCGCGACCGCGGCGCAGGCGCTGCTCGGCAAGGCGGTGCCGGTGACGAAGATGCGCGGCGAGGTGATCGAGCGCGAAGACGGCCTGCGCGTCTTCATTACCATCCACCCATCCTTCATCCTGCGCATCCGGGAGCAGGAAGACAAGGAAGCCGAGCGGGAACGATTCCTCAAGGATATGAGAGAGGTGAAGCGGCTGATGGCGGTTTGATCAATTATGCTTCGGTGCGCCTCTTCGGATGCCCTCATTCAACTTTGATTGAAAAGCATCGACAGGTTCGCGCCGCCCCTCATTGCCCCTTCGTAGCCAGCTGCCTTCTCCCCGTCACTATACGGGGAGAAGGTGCCGGCAGGCGGATGAGGGGCAGCGCCGACGCTTGCGCAAGGGCAATGCGGCGCGCGTTAACGGACGAGAATCGCCCTTAAATCATTGACGTTCGTGCCCGTCGGCCCCGGCACAAAAAGATCGCCGATCGCATTGAAGGCCGTCCAGGCATTGTTGCCGGCGAGCATCGCCTTGGCGTCGATGCCGGCGGCGCGCATGCGCGCCACCGTCGAGCCATCGGCGAAGGCGCCGGCATTGTCCTCCGAGCCGTCGATGCCGTCGGTGTCCGCCGC
>NZ_RZSG01000610.1:0-3719 GCF_003997725.1 Mesorhizobium sp. M4A.F.Ca.ET.050.02.1.1 | reverse complement strand
AAGCTGGGCCACGGCTTCGCGACGGAGCTGGTGCAAGAGGCGCTGCACGCCGCCTTCGGTCCATTGCGCGCCGACCGTGTGATCGGCCTGGCGCGCCGCGCCAATCCGGCGTCGCGGCGCGTGCTGCAGAAATGCGGCTTCGTCTTCGAGCGCGATGTAATGTTGCACGGCGCGCCGACGATGCTCTTCGGTGTCACATCGCGGATGTTCGGGCGGCGCGACGAGGATCCAGGGCCGGTCGCCTGGGGACGGGAATGGCCTCGGCTTCATTGCGCGGGAACGGCGCTCGCTTCGCATCCGGTGAGATCGCAATGCGGCCCGGCCAGGCTGCGCTGGCCGATGAGCACCGTCGTCAGCGCGATCACCCCCGCTGCCACCGACACAAGGAAGCCGCTCTGGGCGCCGAACGCATCCACCACGGCGCCGGCGGCGAAGGAGCCGAGCGCCATGCCGATGCCGATTCCGGTCATCACCCAGGTGACTCCCTCGGTCAGCATCGCTTCCGGCACGCGCCGCTCGATCAGTCCGAAGGCGGTGATGAAGGTCGGCGAGATCGCGACGCCGCTGACGAAGACGGCGAGCGCGAGCAGCGGCACCGTGCTGGCAACGAGGAGCGGCAGGGTGGTGAGCGCGATCACGGCGACCGCAATGGCCAGCTGGCGTTGCAGCGGCATTTTCAGGTTGAGCGCGCCGATGATGATGCCGAGGATGAACGAGCCGAGCGCATAGACGCCGATGACCAGGCTTGCCGCTTCCGGCTGGCCGAGCTCCTCGGTGATCGCCACCGTGCTCACTTCCGTGGTGGCGAAGGTCGCGCCAATGAAGATCAGCGCGAAGGTTATGATCTGAACCGGCCGCAGGCGGATCGCCGAGCCGCGCGCACCATGCTCCGCCGGCCGCACGCCGGGTTCGGTCGCACGCTGCAGGATGAAGGCTGCCGAGCCGAAGCCGAGGAACAGGGTGCTTGCAAGCATGCCTGCTTCCGGGAAGAGCGCAGTGCTCAATCCCACCGACAACGATGCCCCGGCGATATAGACCAACTCGTCCGCCGCCGACTCGAAGGCGAAAGCTGTGTTCAGCTCCGGGCGATCCCGGAAGATCTCCGTCCAGCGGGCGCGCACCATCGCCGGGATGCTGGGCATGGCCGCGGCAAGCAGCGCCGAAGCAAACAGCGTCCATATCGGCCAGTCCTGGTTGGCCGCCGCGATCAGCGCTGCGAAGGCGAGCACGGAGATCACCGTCGTCGGCACGACGATGCGCGTCTGGCCGAGGCGGTCCACCAGCCGGGAGATCTGCGGCGCAAGGAAAGCGTTGACCAGCGCGAAGCTCGCCGAAACGGCGCCGGCCAGCCAGTATTCGCCATGGGTCTGCGACAGCATGGCGACGATGCCGATCGGCGCCATGGCGATTGGCAGGCGGGCCACGAAACCGGCCGCGGCGAAGCCCTTGCTTCCGGGAGCTCGAAAGATTTCCGAATAGGGATTCTGCATGGTCTGGGTCCTCGACAAGGGAAGGATCGACAATTACATACGCTGCGTATGAATTCAGATAGATCATACGCCGCGTATGTCAATTGGCATACGAAGCGTATGTGAATAGGGCCAGACCGCATGCGCCGACCTCGCAAGGAGATGATCGCCGAGACGCGCGCCAAGCTGATCGCGGCCGCCCGCCACGCTTTCGGCACCATCGGCTACGCGGACGCCTCGATGGATGATTTCACCGCCTCTGCCGGGCTGACGCGCGGCGCGCTCTATCACCACTTCGGCGACAAGCGGGGATTGCTGCAGGCGGTCATCGCCGAGATCGACGGCGAGATGGCTGCCCGGGTGAACGAGGTGGCGGCGAGGGCGCCGACCCGCTGGCAGCATTTCGTCGACGAATGCACCACTTACATCGAACTGGCGCTGGAGCCGGAAATCCAGCGCATCATGTTCCGCGATGCCCCGGCGGTGCTGGGTGATCCGGCCCAGTGGCCGAACGCCAGCGCATGCACGGCGTCGATGACCGATCACCTGACCAGGCTGCAGGAGGAAGGCGTGGTCGTGGCCGACCTCGACCCCGAGACCACGGCGCGGCTGATCAACGGCGCCAGCAGCCAGGCTGCGCAGCGGATCGCCAATTCGCAGGATCCGGAAGCGACGTCGAAAAAGGCGGTGGCGGCGTTCAAGCAACTGCTCGAGGGGCTGCGCAAGGAGCCCTGAGCGAACGGGTCAGCAACCATGACGCGCGGTTTGTACACCGGTTTTGGGCCGGCGCGGCGCCGCCAAGATTGACAATCGCCGGGGCGAGCGCATCCTCCTCTACCATCTCTGAGGCGGGAGAGTCGGGCCATGTGGGACTTCAGCATCGGCCGGTCGGTGTCCATCATGATCAGGACATGGCCTTTCATCGTCTTTCGCATGATCGTCTATTTCGGCATCACGCTGGCCTACATTATGGCGACCGGCACCGGCGCCAGCGTCGGCTATGGCGTCGGCCACATCTCCACCGACCCCGAGGGGCCGCTCTCCTTCGCGCTGTGGGGCGGGGTGGTCGGCTTCGGCGTCGTGTCCGTAGCGGTCTACTGGATCCGCGAATACATCCTCTACGTCCTCAAGGCCGGGCATATCGCCGTCATGGTCCATCTGATCGACGGCCAGGACGTTCCCGACGGCCAGAACCAGATCTCCTATGCCAGGGCCGTGGTGACCGAGCGCTTCGCCGAGGCCAATGTGCTGTTCGTGATCGACCAGCTGGTCAAGGGCGCCATCCGCGCCATCACCGGCCTCATCGGCGGCATCGCCGCCTTCCTGCCCATTCCCGGTCTCAACGGCCTTGTCAGCTTCATCAACACGGTGATCCGCATGTCGCTGACCTATGTCGACGAGATCATCCTCGGCTACAACATCCGCATCAACTCCACCTCGCCCTTCGAGACGGCGAGGCAAGGCGTCGTGCTCTACGCGCAGAACGGCAAGACCATGGTCAAGAACGCGGTCTGGCTGGCGGTGATCATGTGGGGCGTGTCCTTCGTGATCTTCCTGCTCATGCTGGCGCCAGCCGGCGCCATTCTCTGGGCCATGCCGGGCCAGCTTGGCGGCTGGGCCTTCGTTCTGGCCATCGTCTTTGCCTGGGCCTTCAAGGCAGCCTTCATCGAGCCCTTCGCCATCGCCTCTCTGATGCAGGTCTATTTCGCCACCATCGAAGGCCAGGTGCCCAATCCCGACTGGGACCGCCGGCTGGCGGAAGCCTCCTCGAAATTCCGTGAACTGAAGGACAAGGCGCTGGCGTCCTTCGGCGGCTCGCGCTGGACGCAGCCGGCACCCCAATAGCCGAACCCTTGCCTAATCTCTGTTGAACGTGCCCCTTTGGTGGCGCGAAAACATGGCCAAACCGGTCTTGCGCGCCTATATCGGGGCATGGCTACCCGTCTCTACACTCACCCGGTCTTCCTCGAACACCTCACCCCGCCCGGCCACCCGGAGCGGCCCGACCGCCTGCGCGCTGTCGAGCGCGTGCTTGACGACGAGGCATTTTCGGCGCTTGACCGCGTCAAGGCGCCGGAAGGCGACGAGGCCACCATTCTTTATGCGCATCCGGAGGATTTCGTCGCGCGCGTGCGCGCCGCGATCCCTGAGACCGGCATTGTCTCGATCGATGCCGACACCAGCGCCAGCCCGAAGAGCTGGCAGGCGGCGGTAACGGCGATCGGCGCCGCCAACGCCGCCGTGGATGAT
>NZ_RZSG01000060.1:0-16021 GCF_003997725.1 Mesorhizobium sp. M4A.F.Ca.ET.050.02.1.1 | reverse complement strand
TGACAGAATCAAGAAGGGCCGCACCCCGCGGTATTAAAACAAATGAAGCGTACCTACCAACCGTCCAAACTCGTCCGCAAGCGCCGGCACGGTTTCCGTGCCCGCATGGCCACCAAGGGTGGTCGCGGCGTCGTTGCCGCCCGCCGCAACCGCGGCCGCAAGCGGCTCAGCGCCTGAACGAAAGACGAGATCGTTGCCCGCAACCGGCAAGCCAGTGGGACAAAATCCCAAGCGGCTTCTGAAGCGCGCGGATTTCCTGGCTGTCCGCGGCGGCGAAAAGCGCCGCGGGCGGCTTTTCCTCGTCGAGGTTCTCGACCGCGGCGACACGCTTTTGCCGCGCGTCGGCTATACCGTCACCAAGAAGGTCGGCAATGCCGTCGTGCGCAACCGCGTCCGGCGGCGGCTGAGAGAAGCCGTGCGCACGCATGCGGCCGATGACATGGCGCCGGGCAATGACTATGTCATCGTCGGGCGCGAAGATGTGCTCGCCATTCCGTTCGGCCAGTTGAAAGCCGAACTTTCCCGCCGACTGCGCGGAACACGATAGGCCAAGGGCTTCGATGGAAAACAACCGCAATTTCTTCATCACCATCGCGCTGTCGGTGCTGATCCTGACGCTGTGGCAGGTGTTCTACATGAACCCGCGCGTCGAGCAGCAGCGCGAGGCGGCCCGCATCGAGGAGCAGCGGCAGGCCGAACAGAAGAAGACCGCCGAGGCGGCCAATCCGGGCGCCGCCGGCACGCCGGCCCCCGCCCCCGGCGCCATTCCGAGCGCTCCCGGCGGCGAGGCCGTGACGGCGGCGGGCCGCGCGCAGGCGCTGGCGGCGACCAGCCGCGTCAAGATCGACACGCCGAGCCTGGAGGGCTCGATCAACCTGACCGGTGCGCGGCTCGACGACCTCAAGCTCAAGCACTACACCGAGACCGTCGACAAGAACTCGCCCGAGATCGAGTTGCTCAATCCGTCGGCGCTGCCCAACGGCTATTTCGCCGAGATCGGCTTCGTCGGCAACGACAAGACCGGCGCGGTGCCGGGCGCCGATACGGTGTGGACGGTCGACGGCAACGCGACGCTGACGCCGTCGACGCCGGTGACGCTGACCTATTCGAACGACAAGGGCCTGACCTTCAAGCGCACCGTCTCGGTCGACAACGACTATATGTTCACGGTCTCCGACACGGTGCAGAATTCGGGCGCCGCCGCCGTCTCGCTGTTCAACTACGGCCGCGTCACCCGCTTCGACAAGCCGGCCGTCGCCAGCACCTATGTGCTGCATGAGGGTCTGATCGGCTATACCGGGACGGAAGGCTTGCAGGAGCACAAATACGCCTCCATCGAGAAGGACAAGCAGGCCCAGCCCGGCAAGTCGACCGACGGCTGGCTCGGCATCACCGACAAATACTGGGCGGTGACGCTGGTGCCGACCGAGAAGCAGCCGTTCCAGCCGCGCTACGCCTATTTCGAGGATGGCCGCCACCGCTACCAGTCCGACTTCCTGACCGACGCGATCAATGTCGATGCCGGCCAGTCGGCGACCGTCGAGACCGAGGTCTTCGCCGGCGCCAAGGAAGTCGCCAAGATTAACGCCTATGCCGAGGACCGCCACATCAAGCGGTTCGACCTCTTGATCGACTGGGGCTGGTTCCACTTCATCACCAAGCCGATGTTCTGGCTGATCGACACGCTTTACAAATTCTTCGGCAATTTCGGCCTGGCCATCCTCGCCACCACCGTCATCGTCAAGGCCATCTTCTTCCCGCTCGCCAACAAGTCCTATGCGTCGATGGCGAACATGAAGAAGGTGCAGCCGAAGATGCTCGAGATCCGCGAGAAATACGCGGACGACAAGATGAAGCAGCAGCAGGCGATGATGGAGCTCTACAAGACCGAGAAGATCAATCCGCTGGCCGGCTGCTGGCCGGTGGCGCTGCAGATCCCGGTCTTCTTCTCGCTCTACAAGGTGCTCTACATCACCATCGAGATGCGGCACGCGCCGTTCTTCGGCTGGATCCAGGACCTTGCCGCGCCGGATCCGACCTCGATCTTCAACCTGTTCGGCCTGATCCCGATCACGCTGCCGCACATGCTTATGATCGGCGTCTGGCCGCTGCTGATGGGCGTCACCATGTTCCTGCAGATGCGCATGAACCCGACGCCGCCGGATCCGACGCAGGCCGCGATCTTCACCTGGATGCCGATCATCTTCACCTTCATGATGGCGGGCTTCCCGGCGGGCCTGGTCATCTACTGGGCCTGGAACAACCTGCTGTCGATCCTGCAGCAGGGCGTGATCATGAAGCGCCAGGGCGCCAAGATCGAATTGTGGGACAATCTGGCGGCGCTGTTCCGCAAGAAACCCTCGCCGGCGGAATAGCCGGCAGCCCGATCAATAGTCTTCGAAAAACCCGGCTCGTCCGGGTTTTTTGTTGTCGCCCGGAAACTCGGGCCAGGTATTCATCGTGGCTTTTTCAGTCCTCCCCAAAAGGCCGTGACGGCTTCCGGTGCTGCGACGCCGGTGTTTGGGAGGTCGTCCGGCAGGCCGGGGTCCCGCGCTGCTTCGCGGGACCCCGGCTTCACCACAGGTAGACCGCGCCGCCGCACACCCCTATAAGCTCCGTCTCGTCGCAAGGGTGGACGGAGCCAGCCCATGACCGGACCCAATCCCAACATCAAGCACCCGATCCCGATGCATCCGCGCGTCGGCTTCCTGAAAGGGCTGGTCACCGCGCCCAACATCGAGATCGGCGACTTCACCTATTACGACGACCCGGACGGGCCGGACAAATTCGCCGAACGCTGCGTGCTGCACCACTATCCGTTCATCGGCGACAGACTGATCATCGGCAAGTTCTGCGCCATCGCCGAAGGCGCGCGCTTCATCATGAACGGCGCCAACCATGCGATGTCGGGCTTCTCGACCTATCCGTTCAACATCTTCGGCCATGGCTGGGAGGAAGGCTTCGACCCGAAGACATGGTCGAAGGAGATCCGCGGCGACACGGTGGTCGGCAACGATGTGTGGATCGGCATGGATGCGGTGATCATGCCCGGGGTGACAATCGGCCATGGCGCCATCGTCGCGGCGAAATCGGTTGTCACGCACGACGTGCCGGCCTATGCGATCGTTGCCGGCAACGCGGCCAAGGTGGTGAAGATGCGCTTCGACGACAAGACGGTCCGGCGGCTGCTGATGGCAGCCTGGTGGGACTGGCCGGTGGACAAGATCAGCCGCAACCTCAACGCCATCAGGGGCGCCGACATTGCCCGCCTGGAGGCAGCCGTCTGATGGACAAGACCGTGATCGGCACCGACCTGTTCACCCGAGGCTGGGTCTTCATCCGCGGCGTGCCGGCGATGAAGTTCCTGCCGCCGGAAGGACCGCCGGAGATCGCCTTCGCCGGCCGCTCGAATGTCGGCAAGTCGTCGCTGATCAACGCGCTGGTCGGCCAGAAGGGGCTGGCTCGCACCTCGAACACGCCGGGGCGCACGCAGGAGCTCAACTATTTCGTGCCGGACGGCTTTTCCGGCGAAGGCGCCGACCTGCCGCCGATGGCGCTGGTCGACATGCCGGGCTACGGCTATGCCAGCGCGCCGAAGGAAAAGGTCGACGACTGGACGAAGCTGGTTTTCGACTATCTCAAGGGCCGCGTCACACTGAAGCGCGTCTATGTGCTGATCGATGCCCGCCACGGCATCAAGGCCAAGGACGAGGAGGTGCTGTCGCTGCTCGACAAGGCGGCGGTGTCCTACCAGATCGTGCTGACCAAGACCGACAAGATCAAGGCGGCCGGCGTGCCGCGGCTGATCGAGGAGACGCTGGCCAAGATCAAGAAGCGGCCGGCCGCCTTCCCGTTCGTCCTGGCGACGTCGTCGGAAAAGAGCGACGGGCTGGAGGAACTGCGAGCCGCGATCGTGCTCGCCGCCAACGGCGGCTGACGCACCCCCCGCGAAAGCGCGTCCGGTCAAACAAGACCGGCGTATCGCCCGGCCCCATCCCCGATCCTCGTCAATCCGTCTCGTCGCGCTCCGGCGCGTGGTCCCGCCGGCCGGCCAGGATTTCACGCTTGCCGACGTGGTTGGGCGTGCCGACCAGGCCCTCCTTCTCCATGCGTTCGACCAGCGATGCGGCGCGATTGTAGCCGATGCCGAGGCGGCGCTGGATGTAGGAGGTCGAGCATTTCTTGTCGCGCTTGACCACTTTGATGGCTTCCTCGTAGAGGGCGTCGCCATCCTCTTCGGCCATCGCGCCCTTGTCGAAGACGGGACCCGCGTCGGCCGCCTCTTCTTCCGCCTCCTCGTCGGCGGTGACCGTTTCGAGATATTCCGGACGCCCCTGCGCCTTCAGATGCGCCACGACGTGCTCGACCTCCATGTCGGAGACGAAGGGGCCATGCACGCGGACAATGCGCCCACCACCGGCCATATGCAGCATGTCGCCCTGGCCGAGCAACTGCTCGGCGCCCTGCTCGCCCAGGATGGTGCGGCTGTCGATCTTCGACGTCACCTGGAAAGAGATGCGGGTGGGGAAATTGGCCTTGATGGTGCCGGTGATGACGTCGACCGAGGGGCGCTGCGTGGCCATGATCAAGTGGATGCCGGCGGCGCGCGCCATCTGCGCCAGCCGCTGGATGGCGCCCTCGATCTCCTTGCCGGCCACCATCATCAGGTCGGCCATCTCGTCGACGATGATGACGATGTAGGGCATCGGCGCCAGGTCGATTTCCCGTTCCTCGAACAGCGGCTCGCCGGTGCCCTTCTCGAAGCCGACCTGCGCCTGCATGACAACGACCTCGCCATTGTCGCGGGCGGTGGCGGCGCGCTGGTTGTAGCCGTCGATGTTGCGCACGCCGAGGCGCGCCATCTTGCGATAGCGGTCCTCCATCTCGCGCACTGCCCATTTCAGCGCCGTGACGGCCTTCTTGGAATCGGTGACGACGGGCGTGAGCAGATGCGGGATGCCGTCATAGACGGACAGTTCCAGCATTTTTGGGTCGACCATTATGAGGCGGCATTCCTCCGGCTTCATCCGGTAGAGCAACGACAGGATCATGGTGTTGATGGCGACCGATTTGCCGGAGCCGGTGGTGCCCGCGACCAGCAGATGGGGCATCTTGGCCAGGTCGGCGATGACCGGCTCGCCGCCGATCGTCTTGCCGAGGCCGAGCGCCAGTCTGCAGGACGTGTTGCGGAAGCCGGCCGATTCGATCAGTTCGCGGAAATAGACCGTCTCGCGCGTCTCGTTAGGCAGTTCGATGCCGATGACGTTGCGGCCGGGCACGACGGCGACGCGCGCCGAGATCGCCGACATGGAGCGGGCGATGTCGTCGGCCAGGCCGATGACGCGGCTGGACTTCACGCCAGGCGCCGGCTCGAACTCGTAGAGAGTGACGACCGGACCCGGCCGGACATGGATGATCTCGCCCTTGACGCCGAAATCCTCCAGCACGCTTTCGAGCAGGTCGGCGTTCTGTTCCATCCGCTCCTGCGACATGTAGAAGCCCTGGCCCTCCGGCGGCATTTGCAGCAGTTCCTCGGACGGAAGCTCGTAGCCGGACGGGGCGGTCGACGGCACCACCTTGCCGGCGGCGGGCAGAGACGGCGCGCGCTTCGCGGTCCGGGCGCCTTTTGGAACGGAACTCGGCGCGGCGGGCTCCGCCGCAGGCGCCCGAGGCTCGGTGTCCAGCGGAGCGGGCCGGGCGGCGGGCGTGCCGGCCAGCGCTGTCGTTGGGGCAGGGCTTGGCGCCGGCCCGTTCGAACGCCATTCGATGACGCGGTAGAACGAAATTGCCTCGCCCGGGGAGGCGGAGCCGGACTGGGTCGGTCGCGCCGGAGGTTGCACGGGCGCCGAGGCGGGCGGTGGCGACGATTCGTTCAGGCGAGCCCGCGCCAGGCGCTCGGCGAGCAGGGGCATGCTGAACTCGAAAAAGGCATCATCGGAAAGATAGGACCAGCGGAATTTCGGCGGCTGCGCCTTTTGCGCCGGAGTGGCGACCGCCCGCGGCGGCGCGGCAACGGCCTGCGTCGGCTTGACGATGGCCTGCGGCGATCTGGCCGAAGCAGTGGAGACCAGGGCGGAAATTTTCCCGGCCGGAGTGGCCGGCTGGGGGGCCGACGGCGCGGGGCGGAAGGAATCGCCGCGGGAAGGCATCGCCTTGGCCGGCGCTTCATCATCCGGCTGCGCTGCAGGCCGCTTGTCGGAATCCGGCGTGCGGGTAAAGCGCACATTGGGCGCGAGAAAGAAATATTGCTGCCAGGCCGGGCGGCCGAACTCGCCACCCTCAGAATCCAACGAGGCGGCGGCATTCGATTCGCCCTCAACGGAGGCTCGCAGCGTGACGACCTGCCCCGTTTGCCGCTGCGGCGGCGCGGCCGCGCCTTGCTGCCGGGCATCTTCCGGATGACTGTCAACGTTGTCGCCATGGGCGGAAGCGCCGGAAGGATTGGCACGGGAGAAACGCATGGATGTCACACTCGAGATTCGTCGAACAAACGTGTCCCGAGACATAGGAACCGATGGTTAACAAGCCCTTCCGGAGGGCTCGGCAAAAGGGGCGATCGACGGTCGATTTAAGCGGGAGGAAGGACGTGCCCCGCGGACATCGGGGCTGGTTACGAATCTGCGTCGCGACGTCAAGGCACGTCGCGATCCTTCGCAATCGCTCCGCGCGCTTCAGGTTTTCACGCCGACTGCGCCGCCTGCTCCTCGGCCGCGAGCCTTTCGGTGCCGTAGGCCTTCAGGAACATGCTGACGCCCGACCTGACGACATGGTCGATCTCATCCTGGCTGGGGGCCTTGGTGCGGTAGGAGAATATGCACTGGCGGAAAAATCCGGCCAGGCAAAGTTCAGTGAACTGATAGGCCGCAAGATCGACATCGTCGATCTGCAGCAGGCCGCGTTCGATGGCGGCATTGAGGAAGGCCATGACCTTGTCATGGCCGCGTTTCGGGCCGCGCTCGTAAAACCGCGCGCCCATGTCGGGTATCCTGTCCGCCGCGCCGATCACCGTGCGCTGCGCCTGGATGACCTTGGCCGAGGTGATCTTGAGCGACAGCACCTTGCCGAACTTGACCAGCGTCTCGCGCAGGTCGCCGGAGCGGTCGAGCATATCGTACATGTTCTTGAAGATTGTGCCGCGCTCTTCCTCGATCAGCGCCTCGAACAGCTCTTCCTTGTTGGCGAAGTAGACATAGATGGTGCCTTTGGAGACACCGGCCTCTCGGGTTATGTCATTCATCGAGGCGGCCTCGAAGCCCTTGTCGATGAAGACACGGCGCGCGCCCTCGATAATCTGGCTGCGCTTGACCGGATCCTGCCCAGCCGCCGGGCGGCCTCGACGCAGGCTGTCCAGCACGTCGCACTGGTCCGTGCCGGGGTCGGACACTGTTTCGGCCATAAAAGTCACACCTCGCAGAATAATTCGAACCAACCGGTTCGATTGCCTCTTGATATGGGCCTGTTTTAGCGCTAAGTCAATCTCCGTATCGAACCGAACGGTTCAGTATAACAGAATTTCCTCATATAGACCTGCTGAGAGATATCATGTCCTCGAACGCGCCCGCCACCGCCGAAGTCCGCACGTTTCCCAACGCCAAGGTCCAACCATCGACCGAAGCGCCGGAAGCGTTTCCGCAGCCCGCCACCGTGACCCCTGCCGAGGCGCCCGCCAAGAAGAAGCGTTCGGTGCGCTCGCTGCTTCTGCCCATCATCGGGCTTGGGCTGCTCGGCGCCGCCGGCTGGTACGGCTACGACTACTGGACCGACGGCCGCTTCATGATCTCAACCGACGACGCCTATGTCCAGGCCGACATGTCGTTCGTGTCGCCGAAGATTTCCGGCTATGTCGACAAGGTCCTGGTGAGCGAGAACCAACAGGTCAAGGCCGGCGATCCGCTGCTGACCATCGACGACGGCGACTACAAGATAGCTGTTGCCCAGGCCGAGGCGCAGATCGCCACTTTGGCGAAGACGCTCGACCGCATCGACGCGCAGACCAAGGCAGCCCAGGCCTCGCTGCAGCAGGCGCAGGCGCAGAAGGTGGCCGACCAGGCCGCGGCCGACAATGCGGCGCGCGCCCAGGACCGCGCGGCGCAGCTGCTCAGGACCCATGTCGGCACGCAGGCGCAGCTCGACGACGCGCAGACAGCGCTCGACCAGGCCAAGGCGGCGCTCGTCGGCGCCGATGCGCAGATCGCCGCTGCCCAAGCCAATATTGGGGTGCTCGAGGCGCAGCGCGCGGAGTCGGCAAGCACCCTGGCTTCGCTGCAGCTCGGCCGCGACAAGGCCGCGCGCGATCTGTCCTTCACGGTCCTCAAGGCGCCCTATGACGGCGTCGTCGGCAACCGCTCGGTCGAGCAGGGCGACCTCGTCAGCCCCGGCCAGAAGCTCGCCGTCGTCGTGCCGATGGACAAGCTCTACATCGTCGGCAACTTCAAGGAGACGCAGCTCGGCCATCTGGTGGCCGGCGAGAAGGTCCGCATCACGGTCGACGCGATCGACGGCCAGAGTTTCGAAGGCACGGTCTCGTCGCTGGCGCCGGCTTCGGGTGCGGTGTTCTCGCTGCTGCCGCCGGAAAACGCCACCGGCAACTTCACCAAGGTGGTGCAGCGCGTTCCGGTCCGCATCGACGTGCCAGCCGACGTCCTGAAGACCGGCAAGCTGCGCGCCGGCCTGAGCGTCATCGTCGCCGCCGACAGCCGTACCGCGCCGGCCGCGACGGCCAACTAGGCACTTTTGGGGGGCGGCCCGGCGGCTTGTCGAGCGCCGGGCCGCCCAGCCAGCCCAAGTATTTGTTTTGACGCAATTCCGAACGGAAAGCCGCCGCGCGCCTTTCCCGGAATTGCTGCAGGGAGGCCATGACATGGCAACCGCAACCGTCACCGCAGGATCGATACCGGCACGGCTGGCGGCACCCGCCCTGCCGGCCGACCATATGCCGGTTCGCCGCGTCATCGCCTTCCTGGCGATGGTGTTCGGCATGTTCATGGCGATCCTGGACATCCAGATCGTCTCGGCCTCGCTGGCCGAGATCCAGGCGGGCTTGAGCGCCAGCTCGGACGAGATCCCGTGGGTGCAGACGGCCTATCTGATCGCCGAGGTGGTGATGATCCCGCTGTCCGGTTTCCTCAGCCGGATGCTGTCGACGCGGGTCCTGTTCACGATCGCTGCCGCCGGCTTCACCGCGGCCAGCGCGCTGGCCGCGACCGCCACCAACATCGACCAGATGATCGTCTACCGCGCCATCCAGGGCTTCATCGGCGGCGGCATGATCCCCAGCGTCTTCGCGGCCGCCTTCACCATCTTCCCGCCGTCGCGCCGCGCCGTCGTCTCGCCGATGATCGGCCTAGTGGCGACGCTGGCGCCGACGATCGGCCCGACGGTCGGCGGCTATATCAGCCACGCGATGTCCTGGCACTGGCTGTTCCTGATCAATGTCGTGCCCGGCATATTGGTGGCGACGGCGGCCTGGACGCTGATCGATTTCGACAAGCCGAACCTCAAGCTGTTCTCGAAGTTCGACTGGTGGGGCCTCGCCGGCATGGCTGCCTTCCTCGGCTGCATGGAGTATGTGCTGGAGGAAGGCCCGAACAACGACTGGCTGCAGGACCAGGCGGTGTTCATCTGCGCCGCCGTCATGAGCATCGGCGCGGTGCTGTTCTTCTGGCGCGCCTTCACCGCCGAGGAGCCGATCGTCGACCTGCGCGCCTTCACCAACGTCAACTTCGCCTTCGGCTCGCTGTTCTCCTTTGTCGTCGGCATCGGCCTCTACGGGCTCACCTATCTTTATCCGGTGTTCCTCGGCCGCATCCGCGGCTACGATTCGATGATGATCGGCGAAGCGCTGTTCGTCAGCGGCCTGGCGATGTTCTTCACAGCGCCCGTTGCCGGCATCCTGTCGAACAAGATCGATCTCAGGCTGATGATGATGATCGGCTTCTTCGGCTTCGCCACCGGCACATGGTGGATGACGCATCTCACCGCCGACTGGGATTTCTACGAGCTGCTCATCCCGCAGATCCTGCGCGGCTGCTCGATGATGCTGTGCATGGTACCGATCAACAACATCGCGCTCGGCACGTTGCCGCCGGAGCGGCTGAAGAATGCGTCGGGTCTGTTCAACCTGACCCGCAACCTCGGCGGCGCCGTCGGCCTTGCCGTCATCAACACGGTGCTGATCGACCGCAACGCCTTCCACTATGCCAGGCTCGCCGAGCACGTGCAGTGGGGCAGCGCCGAAGCGCAGCAGAAGTTGCAGAACATGACCATGAACTTCGAGCAGACCGCCGGTCTCGACGCCACCAAGGCGGCGATCTCCAAGCTGTCCGGCATGGTCCAGCAGCAGGCATCGCTGCTGTCCTTCATGGACGTGTTCTACATGCTGACGGTGCTGTTCGCTACGCTCGGTCTGTTCGTCCTGTTCATCCGCAAGCCGGCCGACCAGGCCGGCGGTAGTGGCGGAGGCCATTGAGGCGCGCCGGAACCCCCGCCTGGCGCCCCTCGTGCATGACCCCGGAAATCGGCGACGATTCCGGGGTCATGCTTTAAGTCCACCTGTTTGGCGGCGACGGCGTCGGTGGCGATCGTGCCCTGGATGAGAGCCATCCGACCTGGTTTCTGCTGAAGTGGTTTCAGCTAAAGTTCCGGCATGAACGTCCTGATTCTCGGCGCGACCGGCTTCATCGGGTCCGCCGTCACAAGAAGACTTGCGGGGGAAGGCCACCAGGTCACGGGGCTTGGACGCGAGCCGGCGCGCGCGGCGCTGAGGATGCCGCAGGTCCGCTGGCTGAAGGCCGATCTCGCCGGCATGACGCGGAGCGTGGACTGGCAGACCGCGCTGTATGGCCAGCGGGCCGTGGTCAATTGCGCCGGCGCCCTGCAGGACGGGCTCGCCGATGACCTGACGGCCACCCAGGAAAAAGCGATGCTCGCTCTCTATGAGGCCGCGCGCGACCGGGAATTGCTGATCGTCCAGATCTCGGCGGACACAGCGGGAACCGGCCCCGACCTGCCCTTTCTCGACACCAAGAGGCGGGCCGACGGGGCGCTCGCGGCAAGCGGGGTGCGCCATGTCATCCTGCGGCCGGCGCTGGTGCTCGGCCGCAATGCGCATGGCGGCTCCGCCTTGTTGAGGGCGCTCGCTGCCTTCCCGTTGGCGATCCCTTTGGCTTACGCCGACAGCCCGGTCACGACGGTCGCGCTCGACGACGTCGCCGGCGCAGTCAGCGCCGCGATCGGCGGCGTCTTGCCCTCCGGCTCGGACCTCTCGCTCGCCGGCGATGAAGGCCTGACGCTGAAGGACCTTGTGCTTTTGCATCGCAACTGGCTCGGCTTGCCCCCGGCTCCTGTGTTTGCCGTTCCGCCGATGGCCGCATGGCCGGTGACGTGGCTGGCCGATCTCGCCGGCCGGCTCGGCTGGCGCTCGCCGCTCCGCTCGACCGCACTTGCGGTGATGGCGGGCGGTGTCGAAGTGCGGCGGCAGCCAGGGTCAGACCAGCGCCTTTCGTCGGCGGCCGAGACGCTCGCCGCCGCCCCTTCGGGCGTGCAGGATCTATGGTTCGCCCGCCTCTATCTGCTGAAGGCGCCGATCATCGTCGCGCTGGCGCTGTTCTGGCTGGTATCCGGCCTCACGCCGTTCCTGGCATTCGAGGCGGCGCGCAGCCATTTCGCAAGTTTCCTGCCTGGCCATGCCGCGGGCGCGATGGTGGCGGTGACGTGTCTTGCCGACATCGCACTGGGCCTTGCGGTGCTCTTCCGGCCCTGGGCGCGGCGCGCCCTGATCGGCATGCTGGTGCTGACGCTCGCCTACCTGCTTGCCGCTACATTCGCGGAGCCCGCGCTCTGGCTCGATCCGCTCGGCCCCCTCGTCAAAGTGGTGCCGTCGATCCTGCTGGCGCTCACGGCCCTTGCCATTCTGGACGAACGCTGATGGCGCTGGAAGACGTGCTACGGCTTGTCCATGTGCTCGGCTCGACGGTGCTGTTCGGAACCGGCATCGGCATCGCCTTCTTCATGGCGATGGCCGTCAGGACCCGCGACCCCCGCATCATTGCCCATGTCGCCGGCATCGTGGTGGTCGCCGATACCATCTTCACGGCGACTGCCGTGATGCTGCAGCCGCTGACCGGGTACGGGTTGGCGCGCGTCGTCGGCTGGCCGCTCAACGAAGGCTGGATCCTGCTGTCACTGGCGCTTTATGTGATCATCGGCCTGTTCTGGCTGCCGGTGGTCTGGATCCAGATCCGCTTGCGCGACATGGCCAAACACGCTGCGGCGGAAGCGACCGCCCTGCCACCAGGCTTCGACCGGCTCTACCGCGTCTGGTTCGCGTTCGGCTTTCCGGCTTTCTTCGCCGTGGTCGCCATCTTCTGGCTGATGCTGACCAAGCCCAGCATCACGCTTCTCGGCCTGAACTAAAGCGCCACTTAGGCGGCGGCCGGCTTGAAGCTCAGCGCCACGCCGTTGATGCAATGGCGCAGACCGGTCGGCGGCGGGCCGTCGTCGAAGACATGGCCGAGATGGCCGCCGCAGCGGCGGCAATGCACCTCGGTGCGGGTCATGCCGAGCGACCGGTCTGCGGTCGTGCCGATGGCCTTGGGAATTTCCTGCCAGAAGCTCGGCCAACCGGTGCCGGAATCGAATTTGGTCTCCGAGGGATAGACCGGCAGGTCGCAGCCGGCGCAGGCGAAGATGCCCTTGCGGTGCTCGTCGAGCAGCGGGCTGGTGCCTGGATATTCGGTGCCTTCCTTGCGCAGCACATTGTAGGCCGCGTCGGACAGGATGGCGCGCCATTCGGCGTCGGTCTTGGTCACTTCGAAGGTCTCGGCGGCGCGGGCATTTGGCGCGCCACCAATGCGCAGCAAGGCAGCCGTGCCGGCTAGGACCGCGGCGGCCGCGGCGCCGCTCAGGAGAAGATCGCGACGGTTCATGGGACAATTCCTCCAATGCCGGTTTGCCAGATTTTCGCGCCGGGCGAAAATCAAAAGCGGTTGACGCCCCCCAACGAAAACTCCGCGCCGGCTCCACTTCACGTGGACGGCGCGGAGCAAGCGATCAGTCGCACGGCCTACAGGAGAGGAGCCGCGCAACCGGGGAAGGCCTTTGCCATGTCTTCGCTGGCAGCGGCGTCTTTGTTACATCTTCGGCAGCAGCACCTTGTCGATGACGTGGATGACGCCGTTGGACTGCCGGACGTCGGCGATCGTGACATTGGCGACATTGCCGTTCTCGTCGGTCACGGTGACCTTGCCCTTGTCGGCCTTGAGCGTCAGTTCGCAGCCGCCGGCGGTCTTGACCTTGTGCGCGCCGCCATCGGCCTTGGCCATCTTGGCGACGTCAGCAGCCATCGCCTTGGCGGCGATGACGTGGCAGGTCAGGATCTTGGTGAGCTTGTCCTTGTTCTCGGGCTTGAGCAGCATCTCGACGGTGCCGGTGGGCAGCGCGGCGAAGGCCTCGTTGGTCGGCGCGAAGACGGTGAACGGGCCGGCGCCCTGCAGCGTGTCGACCAGGCCGGCGGCCTTGACGGCGGCGACCAGCGTGGTGTGGTCCTTCGAATTGACGGCATTCTCGATGATGTTCTTCTTGGCATACATCGGCGCGCCGCCGACCATCGGATTGGCGGCATAGGCGGCGGCACCGAGCGTGGAAAGACCAATAGTACCGGCGAGCAAAAGGGTGGCGAATTTACGCATGATTTCTATCTCCTCTGGATATCGTTGCCCGTCTTTGGGAACACCAGGAGATACGGGGCAGACTTGCGCGAGTTTCGCCCGGCTCTCAAAAATTTTTATCTGACCTTGCGCGGGACGAAATTACGCTGATGAGCGCGCATCCAGAAAGAAACTTTTCTCGTTCTAACCTCATGCAGGATAGATTTCGATTATTCTTTCAGGGAGGGCGCTCAATCCTCGAAGAGACTAGATGCCCTTCAGGTCGCCCGCGGCGACAACCGGCCCGGTCGGCTGGCCGGTCGGCGAGCCGCCGATGGGCTCGACGCTGACGGCGAGCACGGCGCCTTGCGCGAGCTTCTGCTCAACAGCAGGGGTGACGGCCATGTGCGTCGTCTGGCCGGCGGGAATGACGCCCATCGAAACCGGCGCGTTCTTGCCCTCGATCATCCACAGCTCGAAGTCCTTGCCGGCGGCACGCTCGCCGGAGACAAGGGAGAGACCGACATCGCGGCGCGCAGCGTCGTAGACGACGAGGTATTTGACGTCGCTGCCATCGGCCGCCAGCGATGCGACAAGCCGCTGCCGCGGCTCGACGACAGGCGGGTTGATGTATGGCAGGGCGATGGCGATCGCGAGCGCCGCGACGGCGGCGGCGGCGAGGCCGCGCCAGAAGGTGAGGCTCGACCAGAGGCCGGCGCGGGACTCTTGGGCGAACAGCCGGCGATCGATCGCCTCCTTGACCCTGATCGGAGGCTCGGTCTCCGGATAGGCGGCGGCCATCGGCGAAAGGTGAACCTCCCAGCGGTCGACAAGGCGCGCGAAAGCGGCGTCCGCCTCGATGCGGCGGGACGCGATCTGGCGTTCGTCCGCGGCCAGGACGCCAAGAACGTATTCGGCGGCGAACAGGTCGTCGCCTCCACGTTCCGGTCCGTTTTCCTCTGCCAGCGTCATCTTTCCAGGCATTCCCTGAGTTTCAACAGGCTGCGCCGCAGCCAGGTCCGCATCGTGTTCAGCGGCACGCCATGGCGCTCCGCCAGCTCGGCATAGCTTTCGCCGTTCAGATAGGCGCCCCGGACGGCCGCCGCCCGGTCCTTCTCCAACTCGTCGAGGCAATGGTAGATGCGCACGGATTCACCGCCCGCCACGGCCATGGCCTCCGGTCCCGGCGCCGGATCGGCCACGTTGAGCGCGGCGTCGATATAGGCGGCCGGCTCGCGCCGCGCCCGAATGCGATCGATCGCATGATTGCGCGCAATAGCCACCAGCCAGGAAATCGGGCTTAGATCGGAGACCGCGAAACGATCCGCCTTCGTCCAGATCTTGACGAAGACCTCCTGCAGCGCTTCTTCCGCATCTCCCCTGTCCTTCAATACACGAAGGCAGACACCGAAAAGTTTCGCGCTGGTCTGCCGGTAGAGCAGATCAAACGCTGCCCGGTCCTTCATTGAAGTCCGGACGATCAGCTGGCTGATGTCCTGCGGCGCCATGGCGGCAAATTAGAGGATTGCCATACATTTGCAACGGCGCAGGCAATACTGTCCCCCTCAAAGCTTGCGATGATCTTTGCTCACGATGGGTTCGCGCGCCGTTGCCAAGCAAATCGGCTGCCGCTAGCCTCCGGGCCGGCGGAGGACAGCGGCGATGTCGGTCGAACGGGTGCTGTGGGAAGAGGATGCGACCGGCCTGGCCGGCCTGGTGCGCAAGGGCGAGCTCTCGCCGCAGGAGCTTGTCGACGCGGCGATCGCGCGCGCCGAGGCGACGCGCCCCGACATCAACGCCATCGCCGAGCCGCTCTATGATGCGGCGCGGGCGCGCGCCAAGAGCGTCGACCGCGCGCTGCCGCTCGCCGGCGTGCCCTTCGCGCTGAAGGATCTCGGCATCGGCCTCAGGGGCGTGCCGATCCATGGCGGCAGCCGCATCCCGGCTTTCACCGCCGACTACAATTCGGTGATGGTCGAGCGCCATCTCGCCGCCGGCCTGATCCCGATCGCCACCACCACCTCGCCCGAGCACGGGCTGAGGCTGATGACGGAATCGGCGGCCTTCGGCATCACCCGCAATCCGTGGAATATGGGCTATACCACAGGCGGCTCGTCCGGGGGCGCCGCGGCACTGGTGGCAGCCGGCGTGGTGCCGGCGGCGCACGCTTCCGACGGCGGCGGCTCGATCCGGGTGCCCTCGGCCTGCAGCGGGCTGGTCGGCTTGAAGACCTCGCGCGGCCGCGTGCCGCTGACGCCGCTCACCAGCGAAAGCTGGTACGGCATGGTTGTCGACCACGCGGTCGCCCGCTCGGTGCGGGATTCGGCGCTGCTGCTCGACCTGACGCATGGGCCGGATCCGCTGTCGCCCTATGG
>NZ_RZSG01000609.1:0-3720 GCF_003997725.1 Mesorhizobium sp. M4A.F.Ca.ET.050.02.1.1 | reverse complement strand
CGGCAGGGGCCGTTTCCGCCGGAGCCGTCGGCGGTGTCGTGGCGATGTCGCCCGAATTGGCAGGCAAGGCGGGCATCTCGGCGGGCGCCGCCTCGGCCGGCTTCGCTGGCTCGGCTGCGGGCGCCGGTGCCGCTGGCGCCGCTTCGGCTGGCTTCGCCGGTTCGGCGGCGGGCGCCGCCGCGACGGTCGCGGCGATCTCGGTGATGCGGCCGTCGAGCTTCGGTGTATACGGCCGGTGCGCGCCGAGATAGTCGGCGACGACCTGCTCCAGGCCCGGGCCGTAGTCATAGGCGTTCTTGGCCTTCTCGGCGAAGACCTTGTAGCCGTCGCCGCCCTGGCGGACATAGTTGTTGGTGGCGACCAGATAGTCCTTGTCGGGATTGATCGGCGCCCAGGCGCCGTTCTCCATCACCTCGACCGACTTGACGCGTCCGGCGTTGGGCGCGACCGATTTGTCGAAGGAATATTTCAGGCCGGCGACCTGCGGGAAGCGCCCGGCGCCGTCCTCGATCTGGCTGAGGCCGCTTTCCAGCCCGGCGACGAGGTCCTTGCCCGAGATCTGGAAGGTCGCCAGCGTGTTCTGGAACGGCAGCACGGTCAGCACCTCGCCCATGGTCACGGTGCCCTGGTCGATCGAGGCGCGCAGGCCGCCGCCGTTCGAGATGACGATCTCGACGCCCTGGCCCTTGACGCGGTCGAGGATGGCATCGGAGACGAGGTTGCCCATCTCGCATTCGCGGGCGCGGCAGTTGTCGCGGCTGCCGTCGATGGCCTTAGTGGTCTCAGCCACTTCCTTGTTCTTCAATTCCTCGATCGGGGCGCCGAGCTCCTTGATGCGGGCGAGCACGGCCGGATCGGGCGTGATCGACTTGTCGAGGAAGATCGGGTCGCCGCTCGCTTGCTTGACGACGCCGTTGTCGTCGAACACGACCTTGAACTCGCCGAGATATTTCGAATAGGACGCCGCCTGCACCACCGGCACCTTGTAGCCATCGGGGTTGTCGACCATCGTCGGATAGGGGCCTGCCGCCTTCGGGTCGGTGTTCGACAGAAGCGTGTGGCTGTGGCCGCCGACCACCACGTCGATGCCGGGGATTTTCGCGATGACATCGCGCTCGCGGTTGTAGCCGATATGGGTCACCGCGATGATCTTGTTGACGCCTTGCGCCTTCAGCTTCTCGACCTCGGCGGTGATCGACTTGACGTCGTCTTCGATGGCGATGTTGGGGCCGGGCGAGGCAAGCTCCGGCGTATCATTGGTGACCGCGCCGACAATGCCGATCTTCTGGCCGCCGACCTCAAGCACGACCGACGGTTTGATCTTGCCCGCGGCGCCCGACTTGTCGTTGGGCACGACATTGGCGCTGACGATCGGGAACTTCGCCTTGTCCAGGTAAGGCACCAGCGCGCTCTCGCCGTCGTCGAATTCGTGGTTGCCGAGCGTCACCGCGTCGGGCTTGATCTGGTTGAGGAATTCCTCCTCCGCGGCACCCTTGTAGGTGATGTAGAAGAGCGAGCCCTGGAAGCTGTCGCCCGCATTGAGCAGTAGCACGTTCTGACCGTCGAGCTTCTTGCGTTCCTGCGCGATCGCGGTAACCAGCCGGCCGGCGCCGCCAATGCATTCGCCTTTGGTCTCTTCCTCGGCGGAGCATGTCGACTCGTATTTGTTGTTGCCTTCGATGCGGCTGTGCCAATCATTAAAATGCAGGATGTTCAATGTGTAGTCGGCAAAGGATGATCCGGCGGACAGGCCAAGCGCGGATGCTGAAAGAGCGGCAATGGCGGCGATCTTCTTCATTCTCGTCTCCCGGATGACCTTGAACCAGAGGCGCTTAACGCCCTTGCACTGAACGGTGCATAGCAGCCAGATCCCGACCATGTTCCCATCGCGTTTTCATCGATGCAAGCGGAATCGGGCCAGCATTGCCGGGCGCAAAAAACGGCGGCTCGCGGGCCGCCGTCTTCCGAAAAGCGAAGGATGTACCGGCTTCAGGCGCGCCGCGTCAGCACGAAGTTCTGGCCCGACGCGCTGGTGCAATTGAGCTGGCTGGTGGAGATCATCAGGCAGTTGAAGCTGATCGGTGTCTGGCGGATCAGCGAGGTGCCGTGGATCTCGACCGAAGTCGCCCCGGTCATGGTGTAGCTGCCTTCGGCGAGCTTCTGGCCGGTGTCCGTGGCGACGGTGGTGAAGGTGCCGGCGGTGAAGCTCGACAGGCCGGTGCCCTTGGCGTCGATCCAGGAACCCTCGACGCCTTTCGGTCCGGCTGCGATCGGTGGCTCGGAAGGGCCGACGGTGGTGCAGGCAGAAGCGGCGAGCAGACTTGCCGCCGCAACTGCCGAAAGCAATTTGCGCGCAATGGTCATTTGAAATCCTCTCCTCTCGCATCGGCCGGAAAACCGCTTTCGATTTTCGGAAGGCACGAGGCGTACATCAAAGTGCTGGAGCGTACTTTCCAATGGATGCACGTCGCTCCAGGCCGCACCCCTTCAATCGCCCGATTTCCGGGCGATTGCAAGGCATCGCGGCATGCCGGCGCCGCATCGGCCCGAAAATCGAAGATCGATCTTCGGAAGGCGTGATGCACGCAATTTCAATGGCTTAAAGCCCTCTTGCAGGTCCGAAGGAGCGCGCGCGCTGCAACCCGCTATCGCACCAGGATGTTGCGGAATTGCCACGGGTCGTTCTTGTCGAGATCCTCGAGGAAAAGCCCCGGCCGGTGATCGAGCGGAGTCCAGTCGGTATAGTAGCCCTTGACCGGCCCGAGATAGGGGAACTGCACTTCCAGGCAGCGCTTGTAGTCCATCTCGTCGGCCTCGACGATGCCGGCTTGCGGGTTTTCCAGCGCCCAGACCATGCCGGCAAGCACCGCCGAGGTGACCTGCAGGCCGGTGGCGTTCTGGTAGGGAGCGAGCTTACGCGCCTCGGCCAGCGACAGCTGCGAACCGTACCAGTAGGCGTTCTTGTCGTGGCCGTAGAGCAGCACCCCGAGCTCGTCGATACCGTCGACCAACTCGTTCTCGTCAAGCACGTGATGGACAGGTTGCGCCTTGCCAGCCGCGCCGAACATCTCGTGCAGCGACAGCACCGCGTCATTGCACGGATGGTAGGCATAGTGGCAGGTCGGGCGGTAGTGGACCTTACCCTTCTTGCCGCGCAAGGTGAAGAAGTCGGAGATCGAGATCGCTTCGTTGTGGGTCACCAGGAAGCCATATTGCGCGCCGGGCGTCGGGCACCACGAGCGCACGCGGGTGTTGGCGCCGGCCTGCTCCAGATAGATCGCCGCCTGCGAGCCGTTCTTGTGCTTCCTGGCGTTCTTCGGCATCCAGGTCTCATGCGTGCCCCAGCCGAGTTCGGCAGGCTGCATGCCCTCGGAGACGAAGCCTTCGACCGACCAGGTGTTCCAGAACACGTCCATCGGCTTCGGCTTCTTGGTGCGCTGCGTGTCGCGCTCGGCAATGTGAATGCCCTTGACGCCGGCCTTCTTCATCAGTTTCGCCCAGCCCTCGCGGTCACTCGCGGCCGGCTCGGCAAACTCCAGCCCAAGATCGGTGGCGAGGTGGACCAGCGCCTGCTTGACGAACCACGATACCATGCCCGGATTGGCGCCGCAGCAGGAGATCGCGGTGCTGCCGCCGGGGTTCCTGGCGATTTCCTCGCGCACGCTTTCGCGCAGCGCGTAGTTGGTGCGCGCGGCGTTATCCGCCTTGTCGTCGAAGTAG
>NZ_RZSG01000608.1:0-3720 GCF_003997725.1 Mesorhizobium sp. M4A.F.Ca.ET.050.02.1.1 | reverse complement strand
ACTACCACGCCCGCTCTGAGGCGAGCGGCGCCGACATCGTTTCACACCTGGACCGCGTCAGAGGCTTGCGCGGCCAATACGGGAGCAGAACCCATGAAAGGCGAACCGCAGGTCATCGAGCGGCTTACGAAATTGGGCGCCGTTTCGCCAAGTTGCAGCGGGCCTATGTTCAGACGTTCTGGCATGCTGATCCCTCCTCCCGGGTCGATTCGCGACGGATGTGCGGGCGAGTGGCTTGAGCCCATGTGCGACACATACGTCTTTGGGCATGCTGAAATGGCGGTCGGCCTTAGTTAGGTCGGCGTCGATAGTCCAATTATAGCACGGAGTGGGCGGACGCTAAGGCGTTCTTACGGAGGGCCGCGCTTACCAGATGGCGCTGGTGTCCGCTTTAGCCCGGTTGCCGGCCTAAGCCCCGTAGATTGACCGTCCGATATATGTCTGGAGCCGAAGGCTGCAGGTCTGCTGACGGCTTATTCAGCCGTTGTCGGCGCAAGCTTGGCGCCCAAGCTGCAGTCTCGTCGCTCTCGGCGGCGCCGCGAATCTGTGCTAAGCGCCCGCCCAAATCAATCAAAGGACGACAGCTGTGAACGAACTCACCGTGGCCGAGGCGACCGAGAACATCTACGCCTCACTCCGAGCGGATAATGCCGACATCGATGCACATATCGCGACACTCAAGGCAGCGTTGACGCGAGAGGGGAAAAAGCAGGCGGTGTTCGATCCGGCCAGGCTGGCGCAGAACAACCGCTCTGGCCGCAAGTTGATGCAGGCCTATTTTCGGCAGCGCGGCGTTGGCGTGAGCTTTTCGGATTAGCAGAGCGCGCGCGCCGTTGGGAGTTCCCTGCCGGTCCGGCGGTTCGACATCCTGACGTCGCGTGCAGGCAATCTTAGGTACTATGCTGTAAGATTATCTTCCCCTTGCCGGCAAGCCGATCCCGAGACCCAATGCACCCATCTGAACGGCTCAGATTCTGGAGCGAGCGACTTGCGGACGATGTTTCGCCTCGCGCCATGCTCGCCGACATCTCCGACGATGCGAGCAAGCGCCTGGTCGCATTGCGAGCGGCCATGCGCGCCTTCCCTGGAATTGCACGCATTGGCGATGGGCCCTGGGGATTGGGGCGCGAAATAGACCTTCCCATCCGCCTACATTCAATCCGGGCAGTCTTCGTAACGTGGAGTGAATTCGTTTTCGATGGTGTTCGCAATGACGCCCGGCGTGAGGCCTTGGACGCCCTTGAGACGCCGCTGGCCAAACTCGATGAGGGCCTTCCCGACTTCTACCAGCGCAATATCATAAGCAGCGACTATGCTGTCGCCGCTTGGCAGGACGCGACCGAAGCTGCGCGAAGGGGAGTTTCGCTTGTCGAAGCGATTGCGGCGCTGGAATTTCGTGATCTGGCATTCGATCGGGACCGCCCCCATCGGGACTTCCTCGACACGCTCTGCATATACGGTCCGACCGGACGCAGCGACATGGCCAGATGGCGGGCGGCGCAACGCGTCGCCATAGGGGTGGATTGCGCTGTCCTGCGAGATGGCGAGATGACAAGATCGGAACTTGCGCTTGCGCCGCTTTGGCCTGATGCGACCACCGCCGCACTGGAAACCAATCTCACGATGGGCCTGAGCTTCAAGAACGCGCAAGACCTAGGATATGACATCGAGAAGTGGCTGCGCGAGCGCAAGGACGGTTCCCTGATCCTCGGCATGGGCGCTGAGCAAGCGCGAGAGCGCGTCGTGCGGACCGCGAATCTCGCCTGTTCATTCTGGGAAACCCGGCCCGCTACCGACACGTGCTATGCTTTCGACTATTGCCTGCACGGAGATCTGCAAAACCCGAACTGGGGCAGCGAGACAAGCCGCCGACCCTGACCTGCCGAAGTGCGACGATCCAGCGGTATAGATTCGGCGCTCAATTCCGGCTGTTCAAATGCCGCACCCGGCGCAGCGCCGGAAACAGCCAAGCCCACAGCCCAGCGACGGCCACCGCGCCGATGCCGCCGATCACCACGGCGGGCACGGTGCCGATCAGCGCCGCCATGGTGCCGGCGCGGAACTCGCCGACTTCGTTGGAGGCGCCGACGAAGACCTGGTTCACCGCATTGACGCGGCCGCGCACGTCATCCGGCGTCCACAGCTGGATCAGTGTCTCGCGGATATAGACGCTGAACATGTCGGTGGCGCCGAGCAAGGCGAGGGCCAAGATCGACAGCCAGGCGATGGTTGAAACGCCGAACAGAACGGTGACAGCGCCGAACAGACCGACAAAGCCCAGCATGATCTTGCCGGCATGGTCGCGGATCGGGTGGCCGGCCAGCCAGACGGCGACGCAGATGGCGCCGATGCCCGGTGCCGAGCGCAGCAGGCCGAGGCCCCAGGGACCGAGTTCGAGAATGTCGCGCGCATAGACCGGCAGCAGCGCCGAGGCGCCCGACAGGAGCACGGCAAACAGATCGAGCGAGATGGCGCCGAGCACGATCTTCTCGCTCCAGATATAGCGGAAGCCGGCGAACAGCGTTTCCATCGTCGGCTTGTCGGTGGCGGTCTGCTGGGCGGGCTTCGGAATGGTGAAGACGAGGAGGGCTGCAACCAGCATCAGGACGGCGGCGGTGATGTAGGCCGTCTCCGCCGAAAGCCCGTAGAGCAGGCCGCCGGCGACCGGGCCGACAATGGTTGCTGTCTGCCAGGCAGAAGAATTCCAGGCGATCGCGTTGGCGAAGTCCTCCGGCGGCACCAGATTGGCGAACAGCGAGGATGAAGCCGGTCCATAGAAGGCGCGCGCTATGCCGAACATCGCAAGCACCACAAAGATGGGCAGCGGGCCGGCGAGGCCGCGCAACGTAAGCAGCAAGAGCGCAACCGCACAGCCCGCTTCGATCAGCGACGACAAGGTCATGATCAGGCGGCGGCCGAAGCGGTCGGCGACGACGCCGGTGACCAACACCAAAAGCAGCGAGGGCAGAAACTGGACGATGCCGACGATGCCGAGGTCGAAGGGATCGCGGGTCAGATCATAGACCTGCCAGCCGACCGCGACGGAGACGATCATGGTGGCGAAAGTGGTGAGGAAGCGCGCCACCCAGTAGCTGAGGAAGGGTCTGTGCCGGAAAGCGGCATAGCGCTGGTCCGGCGAAGTCTGTTCAAGTGCCATGGAGAGAAAGGCCCCGTTGCGAAAAAAGGCCGGCGGGGCAACTTCCACGATGGGCGCTGGTCCGGCCAGATGACCTTCTAGCAAAGTTCGCGGCGGGATGTGTGGCAGAATCGCGCTGGATCAAGAAATTTCCGGCTGGCGGCAAGGCGGACCGGAAAGTCAGTCCCTGAGCGCGGCGGAAATGGCCTCCAGCCCACCGCGCAAGTCGGCCTCCTTCGGCCAACAGAACCCGACGCGGAAGAAGCGCTTCGGCATTTCGAACCAATGGCCGGGGCCGACATAGGTGCCGTGGTCTTCCAGCAGCCTTGTGTAGAAGCGATCGAGGTCGAATTCGGGATCGACGTTGAGCCTTGGGAAGCCGACAACGCCGCCTTGCGGCCGCACCCAGTCGACCAGCGGTTCGTGGTCGATCCATGCCTGCACGATGTCGCGCCGCTTGGCCATCTCGGGCAGAAGTATTGCGAGGAACGCATCGCGACGCTCGACCATGCCGCGCGCTATGCCTTCGTCGATGACGCTGCCGCAGATGCCGATCTGCTCCTTGGCGGCGAGGAACCTTTCCT
>NZ_RZSG01000607.1:0-3721 GCF_003997725.1 Mesorhizobium sp. M4A.F.Ca.ET.050.02.1.1 | reverse complement strand
CCTGTGCAGCAATGCGTCGATGGTTTACTTCGCTTTGGATTCGCTCCGTGTGGCAGTCGTCACGACGCTGGCCTGTTCGCTGCTGCTTCAGGCCGGCTCCTTCGGCCGCGTGCTCTTTCTGATCTGGCAGTCCTCTAGCCGCGCTCGTGGAACTCGCCACAGGGGCCAGCATGCCGATGGTTACAGGAAAGCTCGGGTACCAGTCGTCTGACTCTGATCAACTGCGGAATGCAATTTTCAGCTGTGTCCCGGCTTGGTCGAATGCCCAGCATGTGCTGCTGCTTTGATGCGCGGATGACAGGATCAGTGCTCAGACCCACACCAATTTTGGTCACCCTCTGATGACTGAGCTGATCGTATAGGGAATCTGTGTTCGGCTAACACGCGACCATACCCCTGGGCTGACCGGTGCGTAGCCGGTTCAGGTACTTTTTTGCTGGAGATAGCATGCTGGAAAAATTCGAACGTTATCCGCTCACCTTTGGACCCACGCCGATCGAGAGGCTCGACCGCCTCGGCAAGCATCTGGGCGACAAGGTGGAAATCTACGTCAAACGCGAGGACTGCAACTCCGGTCTCGCGTTCGGCGGAAACAAGCTGCGCAAGCTCGAATACATTGTGCCCGACGCGATCGCGTCAGATGCCGATACGCTCGTCACAATCGGTGGCGTGCAGTCCAACCATACGCGCATGGTCGCTGCGGTCGCCGCCAAGATCGGCATGAAATGCCTCCTGGTCCAGGAGAGCTGGGTCCCACATGATGATGCTGTCTACGACCGGGTCGGCAATATCCTCTTGAGCCGCATCATGGGGGCAGAGGTGCGCCTGGTTGACGAGGGCTTTGACATCGGCATCCGCCGCAGCTGGGAAAAGGCACTTTATGAAGTCAAGGCAAGGGGCGGCAGGCCATATGCGATACCTGCCGGCGCCTCTGTCCACAAATACGGCGGCCTGGGCTATGTGGGGTTCGCTGAGGAGGTGCGTGCCCAGGAAGAGCAGCTTGGGTTTGCCTTCGACTATATCGTCGTCTGTACGGTGACTGGTTCAACCCACGGCGGCATGCTCGTCGGGTTCGCCAAGGATGGTCGACAGCGCAACGTGATCGGTATCGATGCCTCCGCCATGCCCGCCAAGACCAAGGCGCAGGTGCTCGGCATCGCCCAAAATACAGCGAAGCTCGTCCACCTCGGAGCGGAAATTGTCGAGGCAGACGTGGTGTTGTTCATGGACTACGCGTACCCGGGTTATGGCGTTCCATCGGAGGAAACCAAAGAGGCAATCCGTTTGTGCGCGCGGCTCGAGGGCATGATTACGGACCCCGTTTACGAGGGCAAATCGATGCAAGGGATGATCGACCTCGTCCAGAGGGGCTTCTTTCCACAGGGATCGAGGGTCCTCTACGCACATCTAGGCGGCGCGCCGGCGATCAACGGGTACGGCTACACCTTTCGCAACGGCTGACGTTCGGCAGTCTGCGATTCCGCGGTCGCGCTCGAACGTGGGTAGGTAGCGTCGTTCGAGCGCTTGGCTGGAGAAGTGGAGGCAGCGACGGGCATCCACTAATTGGTACCATTACGTGCTGTCGGGGCTCAACGCCACGCGCATTGAGCGCATGCCGCCGTTGGCAACCGCGAGGCGAATTTTGACTCCGGGGCAAGAATCCACACGCGGCGGTGGCGGCACGAGGACCAAGCCGGCGAGTTCGCGCTTTCGAACTGGCGCCAAACTGCCACTGCTCGAGGACCGAGGCCAGTCTAATCACAGGCGAGCCGTCCAAGCTCTCAAGAGATAGGGCGAAACCCGACAGCGGCAGAAGACATGTCGGGTTCACGACAATCGGCCGCATTTAGCCTCGTGGAGAATTTCAAAGCATTTCCCGCCGCTTACCGGAGCTGAGGGAATTGGCACCTCCGTTGCAGCTTGATGTGCGGCAACACGGTGAGAGCTTCGCTGAAGCAAGCCAGAGGGAGCGATGCCCTCGAGACCGTGTCCGATTTTGACGGGAAAATATTCCGCGACAAAAGAGACGAAAGGTGTGGAATGACTTTGGACACCAAGATGGAACTGCGTATGGGGTCCCCGGCTCCTGCGATCAAAGTGGAGAACTGGCTGCGTGGCGAGCCCCTCACGAACTTTCGGCCCGGCAAGGTCTACCTCGTTGAGTTTTGGGCGACTTGGTGCGGACCATGTGTCGACGCCATGCCCCATTTGATCGAACTGCAGGAGAAATATGAAGGCAGCGGATTTGAGGCGGTCGGAGTTGCCGCCTGCGAACAGGGTCCTACCGCAGACGAGGCGCGGACCAACGTGGATGCCTGGCTGACCGAGAAGTTCCCGAATCTGAATTATCGTATCGGGTTCGATTACATTGGCGAAATGAACAAGCTCTGGATGGATCCCAGCTCTTCGATTGGGATTCCCACCTCGTTCGTGGTCGACCGCGACGGCCACATCGCTTTTATCGGCCACCCGGCGGAACTCGATGACGTTTTGCCGAAAGTCCTTAACGGCAGCTGGCGCAGCAGCTATGAAGCGAAAGCCGCCGATGCAAAGCGCATCGCGCATAACCAACTTGCAGCGCGCGAAATGTCGCTTACCGGGCCGATATACGCCAAACTTGAGCCGGCGATGCAGGCCGAGAATTGGACGGCGGCGCTCTTGGCCATCGAAGAAGGCCTCGCCTTGATGCCAGACTCTTTTGATTTTCGGCAGATTCATGCGGATCTTCTGCTTCACAAGCTGCGCGACATCAAGACCGGCATGCCGGTCATGCGAGAATTGGTCGAGGACGCGATCGACAAAACGTCCGACGCGGTGTCGTGGATGGCCTTGGCCCTCAACCAACTCTTCGATCCCACGATGGACAATTCCCATCTTCCGCGCGCGGAGCGCTTTGCGATGGGCAACGAGCTCTCGGAACAGATACTGGCACTCAATCCCCCGAACGGCGATGGCCCGTTTAAATACCGCCGGTACCTCCCGGTAGCTCAGTATTATTACGAGAGCGGCAACAAAGATCGCGCAATCGAGTTGATCGAGGTGGCACTGAAATCGGTGGACCGGCTGGGGCCAATTCCGGACCACACCAAACAGTACTATCTTACCCCATTGCTCGAAGCACTGGCCAACTACACGGGTGAGCCTGCCTGTCACGCGGATCTTTGTGTGGCTCCGCAAAAGAAGGCACCCGAAACTCAAAACGCAGTCACTTCCTGAGCAAGAATCGCGAAGGGACTGACAATTGGAATTGAACACTGGCCAATCCGCCCATCGAAGCTCTCTTCGCAGCAAGTATGTCGATGCAGCAGGGCGGCGGCTTGCGGCAGGTTGGATTTCAATTGCGTTGACCACCGGTCGGATCGCGGCGCAGACGATGTGCGCCGCGAATTCGCGCCGCAGGTCTCGCACTCGTGGACATGTCGAGGTCGGCCACGGGGCACTCTTGGGGTTGGCCCGCCCAAGCCATTCGTCGGCCACGCAAGCGGACCCGGAGTGGGCATCGCAGGAAAAGGAAATCGTACCTCGAAGACGAAGACTGAAATGACGAACAACGAAATTCCTCCGGTTGGCCCTGCTGTCAACAATGACGAAGAAGCCCTTGCTTCCCCGTTCGTCAAATGCCTCCTGCGGCTCATTCGTACTCAGGATTCCTTCGGCTTATGGGAAGGCCATTCGGATGCCGAGCTGCTGGCCGAGTTCATCATCACCAAGCAACAGCAAC
>NZ_RZSG01000606.1:0-3724 GCF_003997725.1 Mesorhizobium sp. M4A.F.Ca.ET.050.02.1.1 | reverse complement strand
CGCCGACGCCATCCGCCAGGTCGCTGCGGCCAAGGCGCGAGGCGAGCTGGAAATGGCGGCGGGCTGAAGCAATTCCAGGCAAAGTGAAATGGTTAGGCTCGGCGACTTCGCCGTAACCGTCCGTCCGGAATTGCGCAAACCAAAGAGATAGAGCGGTTCAGCGTTTCATGAAACGATGGAACTTGCCCGCTCCCCTACTTCACCGTCACCTTGGCCTTGCTGACGAAGAAGCCGTGGCCGTTGCTTGCCGCGCAGGTCAGCCCTTTCTTCGACGATTGGCAGGAAAACGGCCCCTTGCTCCAGCTGTTGCCATAGGCAAGCTTCGCGACATCGCCGCAGCAGCCTTGCTCGCCGGGGTTCTTGATCTGCGTCGCCGGTCCCTTCGGCCCCAGGATGACGGTGATGTAGCTCGGCTCGACGCGCGAGCAGCTCAGTTCCGGACCGCCATCCTGCGGCTGGTAGGTGCTTGTGCCGCCCTTCGGCGTGTAGATACAGCCGATATTGCCTGACGGCGTGTTGAACTCCACCTGCCCTTCGCCATTCCCTGGAATGGTCTGGCTGCCGGCATATGCCTGAGGCAGCCAGACGAGTGTCGCGACCATCGCGGCCGACAGCGTCCGTACAAACATGAAATTCCCTCCGCTCCGGGGCCGATGCACATTCGAGACCGAACGGCCGGCCCATCAAACACAAATTGGTGCGCGCCTGAAAAGCATTGGCCGACGGATGTATCGAGACGATGCCGGGCACCCTCGGCCGTCGCCTTCTCAACGTGCTCCGGCCGCGCTTGGACATCACGAAAGCCAATCCTGAAAGACAAGCGGAGGCACCTTTTCGGTCTCCCCGGTTCGTTCGCCTCAGGAAATTCGGCTGAATCGGAGGGCGAAGCGGTTCACAAAACTGTGTTTTAAGCTTCCCTAAGGGAAGGTCGTTCGGCCGCCTCCGCGACTGCTCTAATCAATTGAAATAAAAAGGCATTCCACGCGGTGGAGGCGACCGCATCGCCGTCCGATCTGTTGCGCATGGGCAACGGCTTGTGCGCGGGTTCACATTCCCCGGGAGAAAATTAATGGAAAATGATCAATTGGTGTTACTATCCGTAACAAAACTAGAAAAGGTTTGGGCGGGATCGTGATTCGGGTCGGCAGACCGAGACGTTCAATATCGGAGAAAAGTCCTAGCGACGCCAGCAGGCAGCCGCCCCTGACCCCGGTGTCATCGATGCGAACCTTCTGGGGACTGATGCGTGCCTACTGGTTCTCGGATCGCTGGAAGGAAGCCTGGACCCTCACCCTCGTCATCGCGCTGCTTACGGCGCTGTCCAGCAAAGCCGATGTCTGGTTTACCGTGGCGGCGGGTAAGTTATTTACCTCGATCGCGTTTTTCCACGACGCCGCGAATACCACGCCGGTCGAGAGTCTGCTGACCAATGCCAGCCTGCTCGTGCTGTTGGTGGTGCTCAAGGATATGGGCATCACAGGTGCCTGCAAATTCGTATCGGCGACATTGCATCGGAAATGGCGTGGCTGGCTGAACAGCCGCTTCAACGAGGCGCTGCTCGATCCTAATCATTCACACTACCACGCTCAGCATGGCTCCTCCGCCACGGCAGCGCCCGACAACATCGACCAGCGCGTGCAGGAATCGATCAAGGATATGACAGGCGGCGCCATTGGGCTTGCCATGGGCGTATTCAGTGTCTTCACCTCGCTCTACTTCGTCGGCGGAGCTTTGCTGGCAAGTTCCGTGGAGGTGAGAGGACTGGAGCTCCTCGGCAGTTATGGAAGTGTCGTACTCGCTCTGCTGGCGGTCGCTCTCTACGTGCCGTTCAACACCTGGATCGCAGTCAAACTCGGCGGCATGCTGGAGTGGCTCAACATCAGGATGCAGAAGGCTGAAGGTAGCTATCGCGGCGAACTGATCACACTATTGCGGCGCAGCTTCCATGTGGCGGCCTCGCAAGGCGAAGACGTGCAGAAGACGATACACGGCCGGCTCTATCTCGACATCGACAGAACTTGGTCGAAGTTCAACGTCGTCAACACCATCTATTCGGGCTTCGAGTCGGTCTACAACTTTGTCGGCGCCAAAATTGTCGCCTACGGGCCTGGCCTGGTGCCGTTCATCCACAATGGCCTCGACCTCAAGGGTTACATAACAGGCTCCGAACAGGTTAACGCGCTAATCAGCAAATGTTCGTGGTTCATCCACGTCATGCCGAGTCTGGCCACGCTACGTGCCAACAGCCAGCGCGTCATGGAACTCGCCAACGCCATCGAGAACGTGCAGCAGCCACAGGAATTCTACAGCCAGACCGGCCGCTCCGATTTCAGCTATGCCAGCCAGAATCCGGTCTTCGGCCTGACCATCCAGAAGCTCGAGCTGGCGCATCAGGGCGAGGATGCGACGCCGTTCCTGAGCGCCGCGAACCTGCGCTTCCGGCGCGGCGAGTGGACCTTCCTCAAGGGCGAGTCCGGCTGCGGCAAGACCTCGCTGATCAAGGCGATCAACTGCCTGTGGCCCTATGGCCGCGGCACCATCGTCTTCCCTGAAGGGGTCAAGAACTTCTACGCCGCGCAGGAGGTCAAGCTGCAGCAGGTGTCGCTGAAGCAGTTGGTCTGCCTGCCAGGCTCCGAGCGCGACCATAGCGATGCACAGGTCGCATCGGCGCTGCACAAGGCCGGCCTTGGCGACTTCATCGAACATTTGACCGACGAAAGCCGTGACGGGAAGAACTGGGACCAGGTGCTTTCGGGCGGCCAGAAGCAGAAGCTGGTGGTTGCCCGCATCGTGCTGCAGCAGCCGGGTCTCTTGTTCCTCGACGAGGCGACCGGGGCGCTCGATCCCGAAGGCAAGATCGCTTTCCACCAGGCGATCAAGGACAATTGTCCCGATGTCACGGTGATTAGCGTCATGCATGAGGCGGTGCCGCCGCGCTCGCTCACGGGCGCCGAGTTCTACCACAGTGTGGTCGCGATCGCTGACGGCGTCGCCACCAAGAAGCCGCTCGCGCCGAGCCTGCCGCGCGAGCTCACCACCATCCTCGTGCAACCGAGGCCGGTCGAGGACAAGTGGTTGCGCTTCCCTCGGCGCCTGAAGCAGAAATAGCAGCGCTTTTCTCTCTCCGATCCGTCCCCGGCATCAGACCGGCGCACTGAGCCGCTGAACTGCGACCGATCACAGTCTCGCGACCTGGTGCATCTGCCGCTGCTTTCCCGTGCCGCCGCGATTGACTCGGGCATAAGCGCTCTTATGTTGCGGCGGCTCGCAGAATTCCAACTGAACCGGCGAGCAGAAAGGTCAACGCGCCATGCCTGGCGACAGTCACAGTCGAACACAACCGCCGTCCGCCTTGACGTGACCTGATCGGCTCACGTCCTGCCGGACGGCAAGGAGTGAGCCATGAATGAATTCGCACCCGTATTGGACGACGGCGCCGTCGCCATCGCCCGTGTCCTCGCCAACGACCATGTCGCCGACGTCGTCGAGGCGCTCAACCACGAACCGCGCGAGACAGCCATAGAGCTGCTTTGCGCCGTGCCTTTCGAGCGGCTGGTCGAGATCTTCGACCAGCCCGAGCTCGAAAGCGCGCCGGAGCTCGTCGAAGCCTTGCCGCGCGGTCGACGGACATAGCGGTCAGGAGCTTGCTTGCCTTGACGCGCGGCCGACATCCTGCGCGAGCTCGACGAGCCGGCGCGTTCCGAACTGCTCGGCACGCTCGCGC
>NZ_RZSG01000605.1:0-3729 GCF_003997725.1 Mesorhizobium sp. M4A.F.Ca.ET.050.02.1.1 | reverse complement strand
GCAATGGGTGCGCCTCGTGCTGGGCGACGGGGCCCATGCCGGCAAGACGCTGATTGCCGCCGACGCGCTGGCCCAGACGCATGCGCCGCTGATGACGCGGGGCAGGAACCCCGTCTCCGGCGGCGAATCCTTCTATGGCCTCGGCTGGAACGTCGAATTCGGCCGGCACGGTTTGAGTTGGGGCCATGCGGGCGCCTTCAGCGTCGGCGCGCGCACCCTGGTGACGATCTTCCCGAAGGAGAAGCTCGGCATCGTCATCCTCGCCAACGCCTTCCCGACAGGCGTGCCGGAGGGACTGTCCGACAGTTTCGCCGATCTCGTCTTCGACGGTGCTGTCGAGCAGGATTGGGTCAATGCGTGGGACGGCATCTATGCCGGCATGTTCGGTCCGGTGGTCGAGGCGGCCAAGGCCACCTTTGCCGCGCCGCCGTCTCCGGCAAGGCCGGCCGGGCCGGCCAGTGCCTATGCCGGCCGCTACGCCAACGACTTCATAGGCCAGGCGGACGTGTCGAGCGCGGGAGACGGCCTTGTCCTCAGGGTCGGCCCCACCAGCGCCCGGTCCTATTCCCTGACGCATTTCGACGGCGACCTGTTCCTGATCTACCCCGATGCCGAAATGCCGGACAGGCCGACGGGCGTCAGTTTCGTCGTCGGCCCCGACGGCAAGGCGTCGACGATCACCATCGAGTTCCTCGACGACAATCATCTCGGCACGCTGCGGCGCGTTGCCGACTAGATTGGCCAAGATAGGTCGCCGTTGGTGATGCACATAGCAGCGATAGCAAGCACCTTTGCGCTTGCCTTGAAGGCATTCTATTTTGCAGGTGGTAGCGGCTCGTGGGCATAAAATGTCGGTACTGCCTTTCCTGAGAATTTACGCGCCGCTCAACGCGGTGCTGGCTGCGCCTGGGCTTCTGGCGGTGGCTGCGCTGACGATACCGGACCTGTCCGGGCGCGGCAGACTGGCCCTGGCGGCCGTGCTCGCTGTCATTTGGGGCGCCTATCTTCTGCAACTGGCTGGGACGCTGCTCAAGCGCCGGGCGGGAGACCTGCGGAACAGGACGCCCGAAATCGCCATCGATGTGCTCGCGGTCGTGGTTCCACTCGCCGCATTTCTGCTCGTCGGCACGCCCGACCGCAGCCTCTACTGTGCCGTCTGGTTGCTGAAACCGCTGCGCGACTCGACCTTCTTCCCGGTCCTGGGCAGGGTGCTGGCCAACGAAGCGCGCAATCTGATCGGCGTCACCACGCTCTTCGGCGTCGTTCTGTTCGGTGTCGCGCTCGCGGCCTATGTCATCGAGCGCGACATCCAACCGGAAAGGTTCGGCAGCATCCCCCAGGCAATGTGGTGGGCGGTGGTCACGCTGTCGACCACCGGCTATGGCGACGAGATTCCGCAAAGCTTCGCCGGCCGCGTCCTTGCCGGGTTGGTCATGATGAGTGGCATCGGCATCTTCGCGCTCTGGGCCGGCATTCTTGCCACCGGTTTCTATCAGGAAGTTCGCCGCGAGGATTTCGTCCGTAATTGGCGATTGGTCACCGCCGTGCCGTTGTTTCAGAAGCTCGGCCCGGCCGTGCTGGTCGAGATCGTGCGCGCGTTAAGGCCCCGCATCGTGCCGGCGGGCGCCGTGATCTGCCGCAAAGGCGAGACCGGCGATCAGATGTTCTTCGTCGTGGAGGGCCGCGTCAGCGTCGCGATGTCGAACCCGGTGGAACTTGGCCCTGGAGCCTTTTTCGGCGAGATGGCGCTGATCAGCGGCGAACCGCGTATGGCGACTGTCAGCGCCGCAACGGCGGTCTCACTGCTGTCACTGCACTCGGCGGATTTCCAGATGTTGTGCAGCAGCAGCCCGGAGATCGCGGAAATCATCCGCAAGACCGCGCTGGAGCGGCGAGGCGCGGCGCCGTTGGCTTGACCGCATTAGGTGTGCAGTCCCGGACATGCTGTTTCATCGATCCTGGTCGTCAGGAAGGGGATGCGACGGGAAGGTTGCCAATTGCCCGCCGATGTCGATCCGGGCCGCCGCGACGCGCAGTATTGGCCTCAACGTGGGAGAAGCAGAGAGACTTTGACACGCGGTGCGAAAAAGCAGCGCAGATACGGCTGATGGGTTATGACGTAGGTATTCTCGCAGATGTGGAATTGGCCGTCCGGGGATTCCTGTACACGCTCCCGTGGGATGGTGAAATTATGCGGCAGGTAAGTGTACCCGCCGTCAATTCTGGACCGCACCGAAGATGGAGGTATGGCGCGGCAATCATGACCACCGCAACACTTGAATTTCGTCAGCGGGTCGATCTTGTCTTCGTACCAGTCATGGGCGTTCGCGCCCGTTGCGGCGGCGATACATATTGCCGTGAGGATGAACCTTCGCATGGCATTCGGCGGACGCTGCTCAGTCGAGCACCCATGTACATTAGCGTCCCGCCAAAAATTCCATTGATGCGGTGCGCCTTGCCCGCTCGTCATCAGCTCAGGAGGCCTGGCCGTAGTGCAGCAGCTTGAAGCAATCGCCGCTGCCGGACTTTGACTGCGTCAGCAGCGGTTTCGATCGCTCGATCCATTCCTGCTGTGAACCGGCATCGGCCTCGATCTGCTCGGCTGGGGCAAGGGTGACGAAGCCACGCCCCTTGCTGAACAGCCAGCAGGCGCGGGCGAGAAATCGCCTGCTGCGCTGGCGCAGCAGGTCGGCATCGTAAAGGATGTCGAGAACCTCGTGCTTGATCTTCCGTTCCTTTTCGGAATTGGCTACAGCAAGCTCGATCGGCTCATCGCCGATCGCCTCCTGCAGGTCCTTGTAGTCGAGGGCGAGCTGGGTGCTGGCATATTTGATCTCGCTCTCGTCCCGCACGATGTTGAACCACAGCGTCGGGTCGAGTTCGTTGACAATGAACGTCGTTTCGAAATCACGCGACAGGTTCAATATGTCGAAGGACTGCACATCGACGTCGCGTTCGACCAGCAGGATCTTGCCGACCTGTTTGCCGAGCTCGGTTCCCTGCGCGCTGATCGCGCCGTTCTTTCCGCCGAGTTCGGGATCGACATAGGCGCCGCCAATATCCAGCACGTCGTCGAACTCGCCGAGCGTTTCGACGACCGGGGCGCCGCGGGCAATGCGCGCCGCCAGCCTTGCCATGACCTGCTGGAGCTCAATCTCGCGCTTGCGCTGATCCTGATAGTTCTGCTGGAAAAAGAAGATGAACAGCGAGACGCCGATGCCGATCAGGATCACGCCCAGTTGCGAAAAGATGTTCCGGTAATATTCCAGCAGCTTTTCACGATGGCGCACGTCTTCGCGCACGCTGTGCGCCACGCGAAGATTGACGATCAGCGATAGGATCAGCAGCCCGGCTCCAACCAGGATGAGGCCGCCGATGAGAAGGTAGCCATGGCCTGCGCCGAAATCCATTGGCCTGCCCCGAAGCCCAGCCTGCGCAGATTAATACCATTTTGCTCAAACACCTATGGTTCGTGGCACGGAACCTCGGCGCCGGCTTTCGCGCCACTAGGCCTGCTTGCGCCGGCCGGTTCGCTTTTTCGCCGGCGACCTGGCCGCGGGGCTGGCGGCCTCGACCGCTTGCATGGCAAGCCTGGCCTGCTTCAAGCGTTCGGTCTTTCGTTCGCGTTCGGCCGCTTCGCCATCGATGATCTGGCGGGCCGCCCTGGTCGTGGCGTCCTGCTTCGTTTCGATGGCTGTCGGCTTCGGCTTGAATATTCCTTCGGGTATC
>NZ_RZSG01000604.1:0-3736 GCF_003997725.1 Mesorhizobium sp. M4A.F.Ca.ET.050.02.1.1 | reverse complement strand
ATTAACGACCGAGCGGAATATGAGCGGCGCTATCCCTACCTTCCTGGTCGTATTATCGACAACCTATTGGCGCCAAAAGCCAAGGTTTCGGTAACTAGGTGTCTAGTCCCGGAGTGTGGGGGAATCAGTCAAGCTGATCCTTCATTCAGGGATAAGCTATGGGACAGATACTCCACGGCAGCGCCACGACCACGCACGCCATCCGAGCAGCGATACAGCGATCGAAGGCTCCGCTCAAAGAACTCGCAGCGCAGCACGGTCTAAATCAGAAGACTGTCGCCAAGTGGCGAAAGCGGGCCTTCGTCCATGATGCGCCGATGGGTCCGAAGACTGTACGCTCCACCGTTTTGACGGCCGAGGAAGAGGCGGCGGTCGTCGCCTTCCGTAAGCATACGCTGCTGCCTCTGGATGACTGTCTCTATGCGCTGCAAGCGACAATCCCGCACCTGACGCGGTCGTCCTTGCATCGGTGCTTTCAGCGCCACGGGATCAGCCGCCTGCCCGAGGTCGCCGGCGACAGGCCGGCCAAACAGCCCTTCAAGCGCTACCCGATCGGCTATTTCCACATCGACATCGCCGAGGTTCGAACCGAAGAGGGTAAGCTCTACCTATTCGTAGCAGTGGACCGGACCTCGAAGTTCGCTTTCGCTCGGCTGATGCAGAAGGCGACCACAGTCACTTCAAGAGCTTTCCTCGACGAATTGGTCGAAGCCGTCCCCTACAAAATGCACACCGTGCTCACCGACAATGGCATCCAGTTCGCCGACCTGCCAAAGAACCGGAATGGTCCTACCGCACGTTGGCGCGGCCATCCCTTCGACCGGACTTGCTGGAGGCATGGCATCGAGCACCGCCTCACCAAGCCCAACCACCCATGGACCAACGGTCAGGTCGAACGGATGAACCGAACGCTTAAGGAGGCAACTGTCCGGCGATATCACTACGAGACCCACCGACAACTTGAAAATCACCTTGCTGCCTTCCTCGACGGATACAACTTCGCCAGGCGGCTAAAGACCCTTCACGGCCTCACACCTTACGAAGCCATCTGTGCGGTATGGGCCAAACAGCCAGAAAGGTTCCGGCTCAATCCCGTCCACTTGACCTCGGGACTGAACACCTAGCTGGGATCGCATCGCAGGAAATCTGAACAACCTGGTGACGATGATTAATGCCGCCTATGATGACCGAGCGCTCTGTCAATATGACCTTTCGAAGCCGCTGCGCGCAAACAATGCTCCGGCATTCGTTTGAATGAATAGCCGTTGGCGATAGAAGCTTGTTTGGGGTAGCGCCGCCCATTAGAACAAGCTGATCAAGAACAGCAATGGGCGCCTGGGTCAACTCCTACAAGAAGCAGAGGAATTAATCCGCCCCATCAGCATGCCGTGCTGCTCGGGTCCGGGCGCAAACGCGCCTGACCGTTGCCAGTGCGCCATTTTCACTTTCGGGAACTAGAAGGAGTCTGGACGACCGAATTGTGACGCGAAGCATTTGTGTCATCTTCGGACCGTGATCTGACGATCTGCTTTCAGGCAAACTCATACGAAACCGCCGAACAATATGCTCGAACGCAGAAGCAGCGTGACGCATCGCTTGGCTCCGATGTAGAAACTGTGTCACTAGAACCTGAAATCGCTCCCAGACTGCGCTGCCCCCCTTTAGCGGTTTAGTAACTACGCAGTGCCAGTTTATCGTATGGGAAACGGGCAATATATTAATAGTGAATTACTAGTCGCTGATTTTATAAGGCGATGGTCCAATCTTGACGGTGGTCAAGAGCGGGCCAACTATTCTCTTTTCTTGGCGGAGCTTTGCGACGTGATTGGGGTAAGGCGGCCCGATCCTGCATTGGCCGCACATGGGTTCAACGACTACGTGTTCGAAAGGCGCGTCGAACGAGGGCGTCCTGATGGCACGACCGAGGCTGGGCGCATCGATCTCTATAAGCGAGGCTGCTTTATCCTCGAGGCGAAGCAAAGCCGCCTCCGTGGCGGTAAGAAGGCGGTGTCAGAAGGTCAGATGGACCTATTCGCGACACCGGAGAGAGGGGCTACCGATACGACAGTGTCCGGCCTCGATCACGTCATGGTCCAGGCGCGCCGGCAGGCCGAGCGGTATGCAGCTTCGCTGCCCTCCGATCACCCATATCCGCCCTTCATCATCGCGTGCGACGTGGGGCGAGCCATCGAGCTCTACGCTGATTTTTCCGGTCACGGACGTCACTACGCCCAATTTCCCGATGCGCGACAATTCCGCATCGAGCTCAGCCATCTCGCGAGCCAGGGTATCCGAGAACTGCTACGCGCTGTATGGGAGCAGCCTCAATCCTTGGATCCGGCCCAAAAGACGGCCAAGGTAACCCGAGAGATTGCCGGGCAACTGGCGGAAATCTCGAAAGCCCTTGAGGGGCGTGGCTTCGAGGCCCGCGACGTTGCGGTTTTCCTCATGCGGTGCCTTTTCACGATGTTCGTCGAGGATGTGGGCCTGCTACGCAAGAAAGGGTTCACCGAGCTTTTGACGAAATGCCTTGTGGATCCCACGCGGTTCACATTCGAAATCGACGACCTCTGGCTGCACATGGACCGCGGGGACTATTCGCCTGGTATTGGCGAGAGGTTGCTTCGATTCAACGGCAAGCTCTTCAAGAATGCCGTGTCGCTTCCGCTGACCAAGGACGAGATACGTCGTCTCCGCGATGCCTCGGATGCCGATTGGCGCGATCTGGAGCCTGCAATATTCGGTACGCTCTTCGAACAGGCGTTGGACCCGATAGAACGCAAGCGTCTCGGTGCGCACTACACGCCCCGGACCTACGTCGAACGGGTTGTAGATGCAACGATCATCGAACCCCTCACCGAAGACTGGGTCGGTCACCAATCGGCTGCCGAGCGTGCGATTCGCAATGGATCGACGGCGGCCGCCATTCACGAGGTTGAAGACTTCCTCAGACATCTGGCGTCTGTGCGGGTGCTCGATCCCGCGTGTGGCACGGGGAATTTCCTTTACGTCGCCCTCCGCCGGATGAAGCAGTTGGAAGGCGAGGCGCTCAAGCTACTGCAAGATATCGGCGGCGAGGAGGCGGTTGCGCGCGTCGCCGGCATATCGGTGAAGCCGGACCAGTTCTTCGGCATGGAACTCAACAAGCGAGCCGTCGAGATTGCCGAGTTGGTTCTCTGGATTGGATACATCCAATGGCACATGCGGACCCGGTCTACCGTCCCGCCTGAGCCTGTCTTGGGCAGCAGCGACCATGTTCAAGCGAAGGATGCGCTCATCACTTGGGCGGGCTACCCGCACCCGCAGCTCAAGCGGGACGCGTTGGGTAAGCCCGTGGCCGATGGTCAAGGCAACGAGCTCTATGTGTATCCGAATGCAATCAGCGCCGACTGGCCGGAGGCGGACTTCATCGTGGGGAACCCTCCGTTCGTCGGTGGGAAGGATATTCGCGGGCGGCTGGGTGCGGGTTACGCCGAAGCCCTATGGAGTGCCAACCCGAAAGTGAATCCTGCTGCGGACTTCGTGATGTACTGGTGGGACCATGCCGCCGAACTGCTCGTCCGGAAGGGAACGCGACTGCGCCGCTTCGGCTTCGTGACGACCAATTCGATAACGCAGGTATTCCAGCGGCGCGTCCTTGAGAGACGTCTGGCAGACGCTTCGCCAGTTTCTCTGGTGCTTGCTATTCCCGACCATCCGTGGACCAAGGCATCAAAGGATGCTGCCGCGGTCAGAA
>NZ_RZSG01000603.1:0-3739 GCF_003997725.1 Mesorhizobium sp. M4A.F.Ca.ET.050.02.1.1 | reverse complement strand
TCATGGATCTTGGTCCACGAGGTGTTGTTGAGAACCATGTCGCAGCGGGCGAGGTGGCTTTCGCCGGCAATCGTCAGGCAGGCGGTCTCACCAATCTTGAACGATTTGCCGTTGGCAAGGCATGCCTGGGCGGCAAGCACCGGTGCCGGCGCGATCAACGCCAACACAAGACCAGCCGAGCAAAGAACAAACCGGATCGCCATCGAACCCCCGCAGCAAGTCGCATCAAACGCGCAATTTGTGGCGATATCAGGGTTTTGCGGAGATTTGCGTGAGTAGCCGTCAGGCGGGCTGCAGCGCCAGTTCGATCGCCACCGGCACGTGGTCGGATGGCTTCTCCCAGGCGCGGACATGCTTTTCGACCGAGGCCGAGGAAAAACGGTTGGCGGCTTCGGGCGACAAAAGCAGGTGGTCGATGCGGATGCCGTTGTTCTTCTGCCAGGCGCCGGCCTGATAGTCCCAGAACGTGTAGACATCGGACGAATCGGTGACGGCGCGCACTGCTTCGGTGAAGCCGAGGTTCTTCAGCCGACGGAAGGCCTGCCGCGTCTGCGGCTGGAACAGCGCGTCGCCCAGCCAGTTGTCCGGGAACCGGGCGTCGGCGGCTTCGGGGATGACATTGTAGTCGCCGGCCAGCACCAGCGCCTCCTCGAGCCGCAGCCGCTCCTGCGCCCACCTCTCCAGCCGCGCCATCCAGGACAGCTTGTAGGAGAACTTCTTCTCGTCGTCGATCGGATTGCCGTTCGGCAGATAGAGCGAGGCGACACGCAGCGCGCCCCTGTCGGTCGAGAACACGCCCTCGATGAAGCGCGCCTGCTCGTCCTCGTCATCGCCGGGCAGGCCCTTGATAACTTCGTCGAAGCGCAGCTTCGACAGGAGGGCGACGCCGTTGAAGCCCTTCTGGCCATGGGTCTCGACATTGTAGCCGAGCGCCTCGACCTCGGCGCGCGGGAACTGTTCGTCGACCGATTTGATCTCCTGCAGGCAGACGATGTCGGGCGCGCTTTCGGTCAGCCAGTGGGTGAGGTTGCCGATGCGGGCGCGCACGCCGTTGATGTTCCAGGTGACGATTTTCATGGATTGCCCTTGGGATCTTCGGACGGGAGGCGTTCGACGAGGCCGATCGTATTGCCTGCCGGGTCCTTTAGGAAGGCCATCCACTCGCTTTCCCCCGCCGGACCGAACTGGCCCTCGGTGTCGCGATGGACGAGTGCCGGCGGCGCGGTGAAGGGAATGCCCGCGGCCTTCGCCTGCGCATGGAAGGCTTCGAGGCCGGTAATGTCGAGATAGACGATGCCCGCCGGCACGCCATCGGTGAAGAACAGGCGCACGTCGCCGGCCATGATGAAGGCGATGCCCGGCGGATCGTAGCGCGCATGCACGCCCATGCCGAGCACGTCACGCCAGAAGGCGAGCGTGATGTCGAGATCGCGGCCGGCCGAGAGCGCGACCTGACGGACCGCGCCGATCGCAGGCATCCGATTTCTGCTAAACAGAGAAACTGGTGCCGCAGCCGCAGGAGGCGACGGCATTGGGGTTCCTGATCTGGAACGACTGGCCCATCAGGTCGTCGACGAAGTCGATCACCGAGCCGCCCATATAGACCAGCGACAGGTCGTCGATCAGCACGGTGGCGCCGTCCTTCTCGATGGCGACGTCGTCGTCGTTGCGCGTGTCGACGAGGTCGAATTTGTAGGAAAAGCCGGAGCAGCCGCCGCCTTCGACCGAGACGCGCAGCGCCGTCTTGCCCGGCTCGCCGGAAACGATCCTGGCGATCCGCTTGGCGGCGGCGTCGGTCATCTCGACCTTCATGGCAGTCTTGGCATCCGCGCCCATCGGCGTCACCTTGCTTTCGGTTTCATATGATAGGTATGAAGCGGGCGGGGCCAAGTCAACTGGTGGGTGAATGGACGTGCGGCAGGGCAAGGATGCTCTCGGCGACATAGGGTTCGGCTACCGGCCGCGCGCCGCCTATGCCAGCGATCCCGCGCGCTCGCGCGGCCGCCTGTTCGAGGAGGCCGAAAGCCCGACCCGCACGCCGTTCCAGCGCGATCGCGACCGCATCATCCATTCGACCGCCTTCCGCCGCCTGAAGCACAAGACGCAGGTGTTCGTCGCGCATGAGGGCGACCACTACCGCACGAGGCTGACGCATTCGATCGAAGTGGCGCAGATCGCACGCGCGCTGGCGCGGGCGCTGCGCGGCGACGAGGATCTGGCGGAGGCGGTGGCGCTGGTGCATGATTTTGGCCATACGCCGTTCGGCCATACCGGCGAGGAGGCGTTGAACGAGAAGATGGCCGCCTGGGGCGGCTTCGACCACAATGCGCAGTCGCTGCGCGTGGTGACGCGGCTGGAGCGGCGCTATGCCGAGTTCGACGGTCTGAACCTCACCTGGGAGACGCTGGAGGGGCTGGTCAAGCACAACGGGCCATTGACGAATGCCAAAGGGCAGGGGCTGAAGGGCCCGGTGCCGCAGGCGATCCGTGACTATTCGCAATTGCACGATCTCGAGCTCGACCGGTTCGCCGGCATCGAGGCGCAATGCGCGGCGATCGCCGACGACATCGCCTACAACACCCATGACATCGACGACGGTCTGCGGTCGGGCTTCCTGACGCTCGACATGCTGGAGGACGTCACCTTGCCGGGCTCGATCCTGGCGAGCGTACGAGCGCGCTACCCGGCGCTCGATCCGGTGCGCACCGGCCACGAGCTGATGCGGCGGCAGATCACTATGATGGTCGAGGACGTGATTGCCTCCACCCACGCCAACCTCGAGCGGCTAAAGCCCGAGAGCGCCGACGCGGTGCGGGCGGCGGGCGAGACGATGGTGACCTTCTCGGCCGGCATGGCCGCGACCGAGAAGGAGTTGAAAGCCTTTCTCTACAAGCACCTTTACCGGCACAGCGAGGTCATGCGGGTGCGGGCCGATGCCGAACGGATCGTGCGCGACCTGTTCGACTTCTATTTCGCCGCGCCGCGCGCCATGCCGGACGGCTGGCGCGAAGGACTCGATAGAGCGCAGGACCGCATCAAGGCGCGCGCCGTGGCGGATTTCCTGGCAGGCATGACCGACACCTATGCGCTGAAGGAACATCGGCGCTTGTTTGACCACACGCCCGATTTGAGCTAGGGCGGACGCGATTTTGCCGGCCAACGAGCCGGATTCCCTTGCACAGCCGCCAGAGCCAGACCCAATGAACATATTCGCCGATTTCAACGCGCGAGTCATAAAAGCCGTCGAAGCGCTTGATCTGAGAGACAAGGATGGCGCGTTGCTCGACTTGTCGCGCATCGCCGTCGAGCCGCCGCGCGACGCCAGCCATGGCGATCTCGCCACCAACGCCGCGATGGTGCTGGCCAAGCCGACCGGGCAGAACCCGCGCGCGTTGGCCGAAAGGCTGGCCGAGGCGCTGCGTGGCGACGCCGACGTCGCGGCGGCCGACGTCGCCGGTCCGGGCTTCGTCAATCTCAGGCTGCAGGATGGGTTCTGGCAGGCGCATCTGGCGGCGCTCCTCGGCGAAGGTCGCAACTATGGCCGCTCGACCATCGGCGGCGGCCGCAAGGCCAATGTCGAATATGTCTCGGCCAATCCGACCGGGCCCATGCATGTCGGCCATTGCCGGGGCGCGGTGGTGGGCGACACGCTCGCCAATCTGATGGCCTTCGCCGGCTACGATGTGACCCAGGAATATGTCATCAACGACGCTGGCTCGCCGATCGACGTGCTCGGCCG
>NZ_RZSG01000602.1:0-3740 GCF_003997725.1 Mesorhizobium sp. M4A.F.Ca.ET.050.02.1.1 | reverse complement strand
GTGTCGAGGAGGTCGCGCCCGGCGTGCTGATCGGCATGGTGCGCGGCGGGCCGGTCGATGCGGTCGGTGGCTTCGGCTTTCCAAACGGCGCTGAGGGCGGCCGGATGATCGGCATTGCCAGCACGGCGAGGCCGGGCAAGGCCGAGCCAGCCGCCGTCCAGATCGAAGCCGCGCCGGCCGGCACGGCGGCATCGGCCGAGAGCGCGGCGCCCAAGCCGGCGCGCCAGCCGACCAAGCCAAGGCGCGCCAAAACCGGCAAGCGCCGGAAGCCCGCCGTCGCGCGGTCCAGGCCGTCGAAGTCGGCGGTCGTTCCCGCCGCCGTGCCCGGCAGCAGCGAGCCGGCGGCGTCCCATGGCTGACGCGCCGTCGCGTTCGCGCCGGGCGCGGAAACCGGCAGGCGTTCCCGTCCGCCCGAAGCGGGCGAAAAAGACCATCGGCGATGATTTCGCCGCCGCGCTGCGCCAGGATTTCCGTGACCATGGCGCCGGCGTCATCGCCAAGGTCAGGGCGGAAAAGCCCGACCAGTATCTGAAGATCGTGCTGTCGGTGCTGCCCGGCCCGAAGGATTCTGATGCCCACACCAACACTCTGGACACACTGAGCGATGAGGAGATCCGCGCCCGCATCCGCGCCCTCGAAGCGATCGTCAGGCCGTTCCTTGGGGACGGAGTATCTGGCGCTGCTGACGGAGCTGGAGCGCCGGCGCCGCGCTAACCATTTGGCCGCTTACCGGCCCTATCCCAGGCAGGCGCAGTTCCATGCCGCGGGCGCTGCCAACCGCGAGCGCCTGTTCATGGCAGGCAATCAGCTTGGCAAGACCAGGGCGGGGGGCGCCGAATGGGCGATGCACCTCACCGGCCGCTATCCCGACTGGTGGCAAGGCAAGGTGTTCGACATGGCCGTGCGCCTCTGGGCCGCAGGCGTCACCGGCGAGGGCACGCGCGACAACCCGCAGCGCGTGCTGGTCGGCCCGCCGCAACAGCAGGCCGACTGGGGCACCGGCATGATCCCGGCCGATGCCATCGTCCACACCGTGATGGGCCGCAGTGTTCCCGGTGCAATCGACAGCGTCGTCGTGCGCTGGGGCGGCGGTGGCGACGTCCAGGCCTCCGAGAGCGTGCTCTCCTTCAAATCCTACGAGAAAGGCCGCGAGAAATGGCAGGGCGAGACGCTGCACGGCGTCTGGTTCGACGAGGAGCCGCCGCTGGATGTCTATAGCGAGGGCCTGACGCGCACCAACGCCACCGGCGGCATCACCATCGTGACGTTCACGCCGCTGCTTGGGATGAGCGATGTGGTGCTGCGGTTTCTGTCGGCGGCGGATGTGGAGAGGATGGGGAAGGGGTGAATCACAGCCAATCTCCCCCCTTGTGGGGGAGATGCCCGGTAGGGGGAGATCAGCAGCTTCGGCGCTCGCGCCTAGCGGGGGTCGAGCGTCACCTTCGCTGCCCATTTGATCGGGGGCTAGTCCGGGTAGCTGCCGGCAATGATGAATGCCAGACCGCATGCTGCGATATCTGCTTGTGCTCGAAGCAATCCGTCGCCAGCTTGCTGATTTCTGAATCGGCAGACGCCTGCGCCCATTCGACATAGGCGTCAACGACCACAAACCTCGCCCGACCGGCCAACCCGAGGCCGTAGCGCCGCACCACCGGCTCGGCATGATCCAGCATCGCACGGATCGTGCCTGACGAATCGTTCCGCCACTGCTCGCAAATACCCGCTATCGCCGAAAACGGCGTTTGCGGCCTGAGCGATGCGGCGCGCTGGCGGGCGAACTTCAACTGCCAGTCCTTGGCAAAGCGCACGAATTGGATAGCTCCCATGCGCACCCCCTCATGCTCATCTGCAAGAGCAAACAGGGCTTGCGCCAGATGGTCGCCGTCGCCACGCGTGCTGCATCGCAGGATGGACTCTACGGCATCGAAGCGCGTGCGCGGGTTATCATCTGCCAGCAACGCTGCCAGTTCGCCCACCATCGAACTTATGTTCTGGTTTTGAAACGTGGCAAGAAACGCGCCTGTCGCTCGCGTCCGGGCATTGCCCGAAGTGAGCAGGAGACGCAGGCTTTCCAACGGAACCGTCTTGCCAAGCTCACCGAGAAAGTCGTTGGCCAGCGTGCCGTCGTCGTCATCGGAAGGCGACAGCAGCCGCTGCAGCATCTCCTGACCTGTCACGGCATTTCTCGGTTTGCCGAGCGGCAGCAGGAACTTGCCGCCTTCGCTGAAGAAAAGATGAGCGGTCTCGCTGTCCTCGGCGGACAGGCGCATCGCCTCGAATAAGTCTGTCATGGCAAAGAGTGGCTTTCCCACCCGCGTAGAGGAGAGGCCGCGCGCAATGCACCGGCCCAACGCGCATCGGTGTTCCCGATGCGGGGCAAGACCTACTGCATAAAACCGAAGATGAAAAGACGAGCGGGCGCAGTTTTGCTGTCGGTTCCGGTATCGCCAGGCGGGGCGCTGGCGCGTGAAACGCAACTCCCCCTCACTCCACTTCCTGCGCCACCCAGGGCATCCGCCATCGTGACCTTCACGCTCGGGATGAGTGATGTGGTGCTGAGGTTTTTGAGCGCAGCGGAAGTTGAGCGGATGGGCAAGGGATGAGGCGCCCACTTCCCTTCTCCCCGTTGTTCGCGATGTCCCCAGTCCAAACACCCGTGTGGGAGAAGGTGGCCTCGCGAAGCGAGGTCGGGGTGTTCCAGCTTGACGCCGGCGTCCGCAAAATCACTGCCGCCGTGTTCCTTCGCGCACCCCTCATCCGTCTCGGCGCCGCGCGCCGATCCACCTTCTCCCACAAGGGGAGAAGGGAAAGGGCCACCATGTCCCGACACGTCACCTTCATGACCATCGACGATGCCGGGCACTACACGCCTGCCGAACGCGCGGCGATCGTTGCCGCCTATCCCGCGCATGAGCGCGAGGCGCGCGCCAAGGGCATTCCGGTGCTGGGCTCGGGCCGCATCTTTCCGGTGCCGGAGGAACTGATTGCCTGCGAGCCGTTCCGGCTGCCGCGCTGGTGGCCGCGCATCGGCGCGCTCGATTTCGGCTGGGACCATCCTTCGGCCGCGGTCGAGCTCGCCTGGGATACCGAGGCCGACGTCGTCTACGTCACCAAGGCCTCCCGCGCCGCGCAGCAGACGCCGGCGATGCAGGCGCTCGCCCTGAAACCGTGGGGCGAATGGCTGCCCTTCACCTGGCCGCGCGACGGCCGCCGCGAAACGCTGGAAGGCGCCGGCGTGGCGCTCGCAAAACAATATGCCGCGCATGGGCTGAACATGCTCGCCAGCCACCCGCTTCGCCGACGGCTCGGTCTCGGTCGAGGCCGGGCTGATGGAGATGCTCGACCGCATGCAATCCGGCCGCTTCAAGGTGTTTTCGACGCTGCTAGCCTGGTTCGAGGAATTTCGCCTCTACCGGCGCTTCTATTGGGATGCCGTGGCCGGCGCCGAACTTCCCGCCGGCGTCGACTATGCCGTGTTCGACTTCGCGGTGAACAGCGGCCCGGCCAGGGCGGCGAACTACCTTCAGGCGATCGTCGGCGTCACCCAGGACGGGCGCATCGGTCCGGCGACGCTCGGCGCCGCCAGGGCCCGGCCCGCCGGCGTTGTCATCGACGCACTTTGCGACGCACGCCTGGCGTTCCTCAAGCGGCTGCCAACATGGCCGACCTTCGGCAGGGGCTGGAGCGGGCGGGTCGGATTCGTGCGCGCCGAGGCGCTGCTGCTGTCTGCGGTTGAGCCG
>NZ_RZSG01000601.1:0-3740 GCF_003997725.1 Mesorhizobium sp. M4A.F.Ca.ET.050.02.1.1 | reverse complement strand
CAGCATGCGCGCCCGCGCCGCCGCGCCGCCACCCGCCGACGACGCCTTCAGCCTGGTTTCGAGTGAGGCCGCCGTCATCTCAGGCCGCATCGCTGAATGAGGACTGGATGATCTTCTCCTCGGTCAGCTCGTCGCGTCCGAGATTGGCGACGATCCGGCCGTTCTTGAAGACATAGACATGGTCGCAATTGTCGAGCTCTTCGGTTTCGGTCGTGTACCAGAGGAAGGTGCGGCCCTTGCGGGCTTCCTCGCGCACCAGATCGTAGACTTCCAGCTTGGTGCCGATATCGACGCCGCGCATCGGGTCGTCCATCAGCACGATCCCGGCATCCGAGCCCAGCGCGCGGGCAAACAACGCCTTCTGCTGGTTGCCGCCGGACAGCGAGTAGATGTTGTTGCTCATGTCGGGCGTGCGGATGCCGATCTTGTTCTTCCAGAATTCGGCAAGCTCGGCCTCGCGCCGCGGCGAGATCAGGAAGCCGCTGCGCAGCCGCGTCAGTGAGCGGATGCCGATATTCTGCGCGATCGACCATTGCGCAAAAATGCCGTCCGACTGGCGGTCACCGGCGACCAGCGCCACCGGCGCGGTCACCTCTATGCCGGTCCTGGCGCGCTGGGCAGCGCCGAAAATCGCCAGCAAAAGGTCGGTTTGCCCGTGGCCGGCGAGGCCGGCGAGCCCGATGATCTCGCCCGCGCGCGCGACGAGCTCCTTGCCGTCCTGCTGCCGCGCCGGACGTGCCTTGACCCGCAGCGGGCCGGCCTCCGCCTTCCTTGTCTCCGCGGCAGTTCTCTGATGCCCTTCGGCGCCGCCCATGGTGGCGACCAGCCGATCGCGGTCGAAGGCGCTTGCGGCGTCGGCGGCGACGACCTTGCCGTCGCGCATGACCACGATGCGGTCGGCGTTCTGCAGCACCTCGCCCAGCACATGCGAGATCAGGATGCAGCTGCCGCCGGAAGCGACGAAGCGGCGCACGAACGCAAGCAGCTGGCCCGCTGTATGCGCGTCGAGCGAGGAGGTCGGCTCGTCGAGGATGACCAGTGCCAGCGGATCCTCGGTCAGCGTGAAGGCGCGGGCCACTTCCACCATCTGCCGCCGGCCGATTGAAAGGTCGCCGGCGATGTCGGAAGCGGAGATGCCGTGGTCCGGAAAGATCTCGTCCAGCTTGGCGGTGATGAGGCCGGCGGCCTTGCGTCGCCAGCCGAAACCGGTGAGCGAAGGATGGTTGATGCGCGTGTTCTCGGCGATGCTGAGGTTCGGGCAGAGCGATAGTTCCTGGAATACGCAGCGTATGCCGAGTTGCTGCGCGCGCGGCACCGAATAGGCCTGCTCGGCGCTGCCGCGCACCGTGATCGCGCCGCTGTCGGGGACAAGCGTGCCCGCCACCATGTGCATCAGCGTCGACTTGCCGGCGCCGTTGTGACCGACGAGACCGACACATTCGCCGGCGCCGACTTGGAAGTCGACGCCGCTGAGCGCCCGGACGGCGCCGAAATGCTTTTCGGCACCGTCCAGTCTGATGATGTCAAAATTGGCGGCGCCGAAATGCTTTTTGGCGCCATCCGGCCTGACTATGTCGGTGTTTGCCTCGGGCATGCTCAACGATATCCGGTTGGCGATGCCGGCGGCAACAGTTCAGCCATCACTTGATGTTGGCTTTGATGGCCGCGATGGCGTCTTCCTGTGTGTATTCGTGCGTAGCGACGCCACCCTCCTTGATCTTCGGCAGGGCCGCTTCGAAATCGTCCTGGGTGAAGGCGAGATACGGCACCAGAAGGTCGTGCGGAATGTCCGTGCGGCCGTCCAGCACCTGCTGCGCCACCCAGAAGGCTAGCGACGAGACGCCGGGCGCGATCGAGGCCGACCAGGTCTGGTAGCCGTCCTTGTCCTTCTGCTCCTTCCACCACTTCAGCTCGTCCTGGCGGTTGCCCATGATGATGGTCGGGCGCGGCTTGCCGGCGGCTGCGAAGGCTTGCGCCGCGCCGTAGCCGTCGCCGCCCTGGTCGACGATGCCGACCACGTCAGGCAGCGACGGCAGGATGGTCGCCACCGCCTTCTGCGCCGTGGTCTGGTCCCAGTCGCCGGTGACCGAGCCGACGATCTTGAACTCGGGATGCGCGGCCACGCCTTCGAGGATGCCGGCATGGATGGCATCGTCGATCGAGGTGCCGGCGAGACCGCGGATCTCCAGCAGATTGCCGCCCTTGGGCTGGAACTTGGCCATCTGCTCGACTTCCTGCTTGCCCATGTCCTTGAAGTCGACGACGACGCGGTAGGCGCAGGGCTCGGTGACGATGCCGTCGAAGGAGACGACGACGATGCCGGCATCGCAGGCCTGCTTGATGGCGCCGTTGAGCGCATCCGGCGAGGCGGCGTTGATGACGATGGCGTCATAGCCCTGCAGGATCAGGTTCTGCACCTGCGCAGCCTGGGTCGGAACTTCCTTGTCGGCGGTGGTGAAGACGTCGGCGGCCGCGACCACCTTGTCCTCGACCGCCTTCTTGGTGACGATGCCGTAGCTGTCCAGCATCGCCTGGCGCCACGAATTGCCGGCATAGTTGTTGGAGAAGGCGATCTTCTTGCCACTGGTGTCGGCCAGCGCGGTGCCCGAGGCGAGCATCGCCGCCAGAGCGCTCAGGACGAGTAGTTTCTTCATGTCATATCCTCCCAGATGTGTTGACTGCTGCATTCCAGCCGGCTTTTAAGGCCGGCCTCACTTCCAATCCGATTTGAGCCCGGACGATCCCGCGCTCAAAACAGCCTCAGCCCCGGCACGCGGACTCTGAGCCGGTAAAGCGACGTCGACGCGGCGATGTAGAGGCTCCTCAGATCCTCGTCGCCGAAGGTGAAATTGGCACAGTCTTCCGGCGTCGCGATGACGCCGAGAAGCTCGCCGGACGCATCGAACACGTGGATGCCGCCCGGGCCGGTGCAATATAGGTTGCCGCGGCTGTCGATCTTCATACCGTCGGTCGATCCCGGCTCAGTGCCCTCGGTCGCCGCCCAGACCGCGCCGCCATTGAGGTCGCCGTTGGCCTCCACGCCGAACACCCTGATATGCCCGCGCTCGGTGTCGTTGACGAACAGCCGCGATTCGTCGAGCGAGAAGCAGAGCCCGTTGGGCTGCGCGAAATCGTCGGCAAGCAAGGTCAGGGCGCGGTCGCCGTCGATCCGGTAGACGCCCTGAAACGAAAGCTCCTGCTGCCGCGGCACGCCGTAGAATTCCGCCCGGCCGAACCCGGGGTCGGTGAAGTAGATGGCGCCGCCGGTGGCGACGACGACGTCGTTCGGGCTATTCAGCTCCTTGTCGCCGTAATGGGTGGCGAGCACGGTCACGGTTCCGTCCGGCTCGGCGCGGGTAACGCTACTCGTCGCGTGCTCGCAAGTGACCAGCCGCCCCTGGCGGTCGAGAGTGTTGCCATTGGCCTTATGGCTGGGCTCCCGGAACAACTCGATCTCGCCCGAAGAGCTGCGCCTGTACATACGGCTTTCGGGAATGTCGGAAAACACCAGCCATTTATCGTAAGGATGCCACACCGGACCTTCGATGAAGGAGTAGCCTGTCGCCAGCCGTTCCATCGCCGCGTTGCCGACAACGTCGCCGAAGCCGGAATGGCGGGCCGGCGCCGAAATCGACATCACTGGTCCTTCGGCTTGCGGACTGCCGCGCCGCCGACGAACCAGTCGCTGCCGGCCACGTCCTCGAACACCACCCAGATCGCGTCCTTGGGCAGTTCGGCGA
>NZ_RZSG01000600.1:0-3745 GCF_003997725.1 Mesorhizobium sp. M4A.F.Ca.ET.050.02.1.1 | reverse complement strand
CCGGCCGAGACCGCCTCGCCGAGCTCGCCGATCTCGGTCTCGTAGCCGTCGCGGAAGCCGACGATGAGATCATGCGCGCCGGCGGCCCTGGCGGCGGCGATGACCAATGCCGGATCGGCGTCCGGCTCGAAACGGGCGATGTTCTCGGCCACCGTGCCGGCGAACAGCTCGACGTCCTGCGGCAGGTAGCCGATGAAGCGGCCGCGATCCTCCTGCGACCACTGGTCGAGGTCGGCGCCGTCGAGCCGGACCCGGCCCGCCGCAAGCGGCCAGGCGCCGACCAGCGCCCTGACCAGCGTCGACTTGCCGGAGCCGCTCGGCCCAATGATGCCGACGGCATGGCCGGCCTCGAGCGCGAAGCTCGCCTCATGCACCAGAAGCCGCTGGGTTCCTGGCGCGGCGATGCTGACGATCTGCATGAAGATATGACGGGCAGGCATCGGCAGGGCCATCGGCCGGGCGTCGGCCGGCATGGCGGCGAGCATCCTGTTCAGCCGCTGCCAGCCTTGCCGCGCGGTGAGGAACCCCTTCCAGTTGGCGATGACCAGGTCGACAGGGGCCAGCGCACGGCCGCTGAGGATCGAGGCGGTGATGATGATGCCGGCCGTCGCCTGCTGCTCGATCACCAGCCAGGCGCCGACGCCGAGCATGGCCGATTGAAGAAGCATGCGCAGCATCTTGGAGACGGCGCCGAAGCCGCCGGCAATGTCGCTGACGCTGCGCTGCTCGGCGAGATAGTCGCGGTTGGCCTCCTCCCACTTTGCGGCCATGCGGCCGCCCATGCCCAAGGCCGCGATCACCTCGGCATTGCGGTTGCCGGCGAGCGTCAGGCCGTTGCGCACGATGCCGGTCTGCGTGCCTGACGTGACCGGCTTGCGCGTCAGCCGCTCGGCATAGACGGTGAGCAGCACCAGCACGATCGCGCCGACCAGCGCGGTCAGGCCGAGAAGCACGTGGAACATGAAGATGATGGCCAGATAGAGCGGCAGCCACGGCAGGTCGAACAGCGCGGTCGGGCCGCTGCCCGACATGAAGGTGCGCACGCTGTCGAGATCGCGCACCGGCTGCATGTTGTCGCCACCGCGCCCAAGCTTCAGTGGCAGCTTCAGCACGCTGGCATAGACGCGGGCACCGAGCGCCTCGTCAAGCGCGGTGCCGATGCGTACCAGGATGCGGCCGCGCACGAAATCGAGCACGGCCTGGCCGGCATAGAGGATGGCGACGAGCAGGCTGAGGCCGATCAGCGTCGGCACGCTGCGGCTGGGCAGCACGCGGTCGTAGATCTCGAGCATGTAGATCGAGCTCGAAAGCATCAGCACGTTGAGCACGCCGCTGAACAGGGCGATGGCGGCAAAGGCCGAGCGGCAGGAGCGCATGGCCGCTGCGAGTTCCGAGCCCGGCGGCCGGGTGCCGGGCCTTGCCGTCGGACGCCGCACGACACCGGCAACGGCGTCAGCGCTGCCGGGCGCACGCAACAAGGCAAACGCGCCGGCGCCCGCCAGCGCCGGTGGGATCAGCCAGACCCAGGCCGGCAACGCGCCAATCGCGCCGGCCAGGGCGAGCAGAATGGCGCAGGCGATCAAGCCGAGACCGGGAAGCCTCGCCTGCGCCAGATCGAAGATGGCGGAACCCTTTGCCATGCCAATTCACGCGGCAACGCAGCAGAGAGGTGCCGGCCGAAAGGCCGGACGCCAGCTCATTTGATGCCCGTCAGGCCTCCCACCTCGTGCAGCGTCAGCCAGAACTGGTCGAGCGTGTTGGGATGCTCGTCGATGATGGTGGTGCCATTGAACCAGCCGACGTTGCCGCCCGGCCCCGAGGTCACCAGTTGATCCTGGTTGAACCACATCAGCGCGTTCTTCAGGCCCTCGCCATTGGCTTCCTGGCCGCCGTTCCAGTCGGCAATGCCGGATGCCGGGTCGATGACGTCGACATATTTGTTCCAGGCGATCGAGCTGGTCTTCACCGCGGGGCCCGCCAACGCCGTGCCGGCGCCGTTGGTGTCGATGAAGCCGTCATTGTTGCTGTCGAGATTGACGCCGAGGCTCGCCCAGGCGCCCTGGCCCTTCAGCCACATCACAGCTTCGTCGATCAAGTTGAAGGGCTGCGCCACGCCGTTGTCGATGTTGAGCTGGGCGGCGATCGCCTGCTGCAGCATGATGACGCGCGCGTCGCCGCTGGTCGAACTTGATTCAATGGATTTTGCCAGGGAGATTGAAATCCACAGGTTGTGGTCGTCGTCGACCAAGCCGTTGTGGTTCGCATCCCCAAGCAGCAGGTATTTGCTCTCGTCGACGCCGACGGTGGCTGGGTCGTCGACGCTCGGGTTGACGTCGAGACTGGACAGGACGCCGCTTTTGACGGCGCTCTTGGTGGGATTGCCTTCGTTGCCGGGGATGTTGTCCCAGGCGTCGGTATGACTCCCCCAGAAGCCCTGCGTCAGCGCCTTGTTGGAGTAGCCTTCATAGTCGCTGCTGTCGGTGGCACTCGGCGTGCGCGAATGGCCGGCCGTATCGGTATAGGCATCGGTGGTGGCGGTGGCGTTGTTGACATAGCCGCCGAGCTGCGCGGTGCCGGTGGCCTGGTAGTGCCAGGTCTCGCCGACGTCGAGCAGGCCGTTCTGGTTGGCGTCGCCGGAGTTGAAGCCGCCGGAGAGGATCGCCGCCGGATGGAAATCGTCACCAATGCCAGGAGTGCCGTTGTCGTCGGTCACCACCACGTTCGACAGCGCGACGTTGCCGTCGTTCTTGACGTCGTAGGTCCAGGTCACCGGCTGGCCCTGGAAGATGTTGAGGCCGTGATCGACGCCGTTGGTCTTCTTGTCCAGCGTGATATGCGGGTCGGCGCCGAAATAGCTGGAGGGGTCGGTGTCCTGAGGCGTGGCGGTATGCCCGGCATCGTCGGTGAAGGAGCCGGAGGCGGTGCCGATATTGCTGTAGTCGCCGATGCCGGCGACGCCGGTGCCGGTGTAGACCCAGGCCTCGGTCAGGTCGAGCTTGCCGTCCTGGTTGGTATCGCCAACATTGAAGCCGCCAACGAGGTCCGGCGAAACCACCACGCCTTGGTCGTCGGTCACGTTGATGCCCGACAGCGCGACGTTGCCCAGGTTGGTCACCGTGTATTTCCAGGAGATCGGCTCGCCGGAAAGGATGCTGATGCCATCGCCCGAGGCGGCGTCGTCGACCGTCACCTTGTCGATCTTGATCTGCGGGTCGGCGCCGAAATAGCTGGAGGGGTCTGTGTCGCTGGGATTGGCGGTGTGGCCGGCATCGTCGGTGAACGAGCCGGAGGCGGTGCCGATATTGCTGTAGCTGCCGATGCCGGCGACACCGGTGCCGGTGTAGATCCAGGTCTCGGTGAGGTCGAGCTTGCCGTCCTGATTGGCGTCGCCGACGTTGAAGCCGCCGACGAGATCCGCCGTAACGACTACGCCCTGGTCGTCGGTCACATTGATACCCGACAGGGCGACATTACCCAGATTGGTCACGGTGTACTTCCAGGAGATCGACTCGCCGGCCAGGATGGTCAGCCCGTCGCCCGACGTCGCGCCGTCGACCGTAACCTTGTCGATGTCGATCTTCGGATCGGCGCCGAAATAGCTGGAGCCGTCGCTGTCGTTGACCGTCGTGCCTCCGCCCTCGCCCGACACGGAGCCGATGTTGGAATAGTCGCCCTTTACGGCCGTGCCGGTAGCCGTGAAGATCCAGGTCTCGTCGGTGTCGAGCTTGTTGTCATGGTTGAGATC